>NZ_JBEOWS010000484.1:0-5689 GCF_040296125.1 Streptomyces sp. NPDC002265
CCAGCGGTACCGGCCGGCGGTGGATAGGTCCGGCGCTCCTGCGTGAGGGCCGGACCGTCCCTCGTCCGCGGCCGCCTGCGCGACGCCCTCTGGTGGCAGCCCGCTCTCCCGCCGCCTACGGCCCGGCCGCCGGTGGCCGCTCGCTCGCCCGCAGCAGCAGAAGCGCCACGTCGTCGGTCCGGTCCTCGGGGGCCGCGTAGTTGCGTACGAGGTCCTCGGCGACCGCGTCGAGCGGCTGGTCCCCGATCAGCGACAGACGCGCGCCCAGATCGGCGAGGGCGTCCTCGATGTCGACGCCGGGCGACTCGATCAGACCGTCGGTGTACAGGGCCAGGAGACAGCCGGGACCGAGGTCGACCTCCGTCGTCGCGTACGTCACGGAGGCGTCGATGCCGAGCAGCGGGCCGCCCGCCAGATCCAGCACCCGCACCCGCCCGTCCGGCCGGCGCAGCAGCGGCGGCGGGTGCCCCGCGCGGGACATCACCGCCCGCCCCCGCTCCGGGTCCAGCCGCAGGTACAGACAGCTGGCGAACAGCTCGGAGCCCAGGTCGATCAGCATCCGGTTGGTGCCGCGCATGACCTCCTCCGGCGGCTGGCCCACGGCCGTGTACGCGCGTACCGCGGTACGGACCTGTCCCATCAGCCCCGCCGCCGTCACGTTGTGCCCCTGCACGTCCCCGATCACCGCCGCCGCCAGCGGCTGCGCGTCCACCAGATCGTAGAAGTCGCCGCCGATCTCCATGCCCTGGGTGGCGGGCAGATAGCGCGCGGCCGCCTCGATACCGGCGACGGACGGCAGCGAGCGCGGCAGCAGCGCGTCCTGGAGCCCGTGCGCGAGCTGGTGCTTGGCGTCGTAGCGAAGGGCCCGCTCCAGGGCCTGCGCGATCAGCGCGCTCAGACTGGTCAGCACCGCCCGTTCGTCCGCGGGGAAGGGGTGCGGTTCGGCGTAGGCGAGCACACAGGTGCCCACCGGCCGGCCGGAGGCGATCAGCGGCAGGTACGCCCAGGCCGCGAATCCGTCGGGGGTCGCCCGCCGGACCGGGTACAGATGCTCCAGCTGCTCCCGGGACTCGAAGAACGCCGGCAGGCCGGTGCGCAGGGCGTGCGCGCCCGGTGTCGGCGCGGTCAGCGGGATGCCGTCGAAGCGTTCCACGACGTGCGCGTCCGGATAGCCCCGGTGCCCCAGCACATGGAGCCGGCCCGCCCGCGCGCCCAGCAGCATCAGGGCCCGGCTGCCCACCGACGGAGCGATCTCGTCGGCGACCAGCTGCACCACGTCCTGCACGCCCGCCGCCTCGGTGAGCGCGCCGGCCAGGCTCAGCATCTGCGAGAGGGTGACCAGGCGCGACGCCCCGTCCCTGGGCCGGGGACCGGCCCGGCTCATCTCCGCCACCGCGCGCGCCCTGCTGATGCGCACGCTCAGCCCGGTCGTGCTGGGGTACAGGCGGAACGCCAGCCAGGTCCCCGGCGGCCGCAGCGCCACGAAGGAGGTGGGGTGCTGGCTGAGCAGCGCGGCCCGGTAGCGGTCCTCGTAGACCGGGTCGTTGAGCCAGGCCACGGTGGCCCACAGATGGGTGCCGAGGAGTTCACTGACCGGGACGTCGAGCAGGTCGGCCGCCGCCGCGTTCGCGAAGCCGATCCGGCCGTTCAGATCGAGCGAGCACAGCCCGTACGGCAGTCGTGCCACCATGCGCGCCGCCTCCATCGTGCCCAGCACGTCGGCCGCGCCGGGCGCCGTGGACGGCGCGAGCAGCTCGGGCTCCGCACCCAGCGGGCGGCTCTCCTCGGCGGCGCGCTCCAGGCGCAGCGCGAGCCGCTCGCAGGCCGCCGTCAGATGGGTGCGCTCGTAGTCGGACAGACGTCCGGGGTGTGAGCCGGGCCAGGTCACGTACAGGGCGCCGTACACCGTGGTCGCGGTCGCCACCGGCAGCGCGGCCAGCGCGAAGGGGTAGGGCAGGACCACCGAGATCCGCGGATAGCGGCGGGCCATCTCCTGCTCGCTGCCTACCCAGACCAGCCGCCGTTCGCGCGCCGCCTCCGCGACGGGGATCGGCGCGTTCAGCCCGACCCGCTGCCAGGGCGCCGCGAACGCCCGCGGCAGGCCCGCCGTCACCACCATCTCCAGCACGGGTTCGTCGGGCGTGCGCAGGTACACCGCGCCGGAGTGCGCGTGGACGTCGTCCATCAGTGCCGTCAGCGCGAGTGAGAGCTGGGGGCGGCCGACCGGCGTCCGGGCGGCGGCCGGTGCCTGCTCGGATCTCTGCCCGTCGGACATGGCGACCACCTCCTGGGGCCGCGAGGGGTCCCAGGGACCAAATCTCCCCCTTGTACGCCGGAGGCGCACGGTGAACGGCCGTCACGAGATCACGATGCCGCAGACAGGCGTAAAGATGTGTTCGATACTTTCCGAACGGGCGGATTTCCCCGACGGACGGCGGTCCTGAGCTCCCCGGGCGGTCACAGGGGCTGCGCAGGGGCCAGATACGCGCTGTAATTACGGACGTGGTCAGTGTGGGCGATGCGGGACGCGGAACGCGATCGTTGCGTGCCGAACTTGCCCTCAAATCGATCGCCGCGGACCTCGACGCGCCGGTTCGGATGCACCACGCGCTCGAACAGGTGCTGGTGTTCGCGGGCGCGGCGCTGGCCGTCGTCTACGCGCCGAGCGGTGACGACGACAGTCTGCTCTGCCTGGTGGACTCGGCCGGTGTGCCGCGGACGCTGTACGGGCTGCGCGAGAGCTACCACGTGTCCGGCCGCTCCCCGGCCGCCTGCGCCCACCGCACCGGGCGGCCCGTGTGGCTCGGCCCCGCGGAGCTCGCCGAGTGCCCCGAGTTCCGGTTCACGCCCTCGCCGGGCGTCCCCGACTTCTTCGTGGCGGCGCTGCCCGTGCCCGGCGGCTCCGGAGGATGCCTGCTGGCCGTCAGCGAACGCCCCGGCGGCTTCGGCGCCGACGAACGCGAGTGTCTGGCGCTGATCACCGACGCCGTCACCGCTCCCGCCCGGGCCGGGACACCGGTGGGGGAGGAGCTCGCGTCGCACGCGTTCAGCCTCGCCATGGACACCGGCCGGGTGGAGGTGGACGACGGACTCCTGGAGGTCTTCGGGCTGTCCCGGGACGGATTCGACGGCAAGGTCGAGACCCTGCTGGGGCGCACCGTCCCCGAGGACCTGCCCTCGCTGATGTCGGTGGTGGAGGTCGACCACCTGTCCATCGGCGACCGCGAACTGGAGTTCCGCGTCGTGCAGCCCGCGGGCCCGCCGAGGTGGCTCCGGCTGCGCGGCCGCCTGTTGCCGGGCGGCGAGGGCCGCCCGCCGCGGCTCGTGGGCACCGTGGAGGACGCCTCAGGACCGGGCACCGAGGTCAGCGACGTGACCCGGGTGCAGCGTCTGGCGGCCGCGCTCGCCACCGCCGGCACCGTCCGCGACGTCAGCCAGGCCGTGGTCACCGCCCTGCGCAAGCCGCTGCGGGCCGACCGGATCGCGCTCGCCGAACTGGAGGGCGACCGGCTCGTCGTCACCGTCCTGGACCCGCCCGCCCAGGAGGCCTGGCCCGAGGTGTGGCGCCAGGAGTGGCGCACCGAATGGCCCGAGGCGCCGGTGCGGACCATGCCCACCCTCGCCGCCGCGCTGCGCGAGGGCCGCGCCCAGATCTGGCCCGTCGGCGCCGACCTCGAACCCGCCCTCGCCGAGGTCGGTCCCGGCGGCCTGGCCGTCCTGCCGCTGATCGCCGGCGGCCGGACGGCGGGCGCCTGCCTGATCGGCTGGGAGGCACCGCACGACTTCGGCCCCGACGAACGCACCCTGCTCACCGCCTCCGCCGGACTCGTCGGCCAGGCCCTGATGCGCGCGCACGCCTTCGACGCTGAGCACGAGCTGATCGGCATGCTCCAGCGCCAGCTGCTGCCGCGCCGGCTGCCGAAGCTGCCCGGCGGGGTCGCCGTCGCCCGCTACCTGCCCACCACCGCAGGACTGGAGCTCGGCGGCGACTGGTACGACGTGATCCCCCTGACCGACAACCACGTCGCCCTCGTCATCGGCGACGTCCAGGGCCACAACGCGGGCGCGGCCACCCTGATGGGCCAGATGCGCACGGCCCTGCGCGCGTACGCCGCCGAGGGGCACACCCCGGACGTGGTGGTCTCGCATGCCAACCGGCTGCTGATGGACATGGAGACGGACCTCTTCGCCACCTGCTGCTATGTCGACGTCGACATGGAGGAGGGCTCCGCCTGGTGTGTGCGTGCCGGGCATCTGCCGCCGGTGCTGCTGCACCCGGACGGCAGCACGGAGATCGCGGAGGCCGAGGGCGGCCCGCCGCTCGGCGTGGTGGCCCAGGCCGACTTCCCGATGACACCGCTGCGGCTCCAGCCCGGCACCCTGCTCGCCCTGACCACCGACGGCCTCGTGGAGTCGCCCGAGTCCGACATCGACACGGGCATGGCCGGCTTCGCCCGCGAGCTGTCCGGCTCCGACCCGGCCGACCTCGGCCTGGTCGCCGACGCGCTGCTCGGCAACGCCCGCCGCAGCGACGACATCGCCCTGCTCCTCATGCGCTACGACGGCATGGCCGTGCGCCCGCTGCGCGAGAGCTGGACGGTCTGGCGCGTCCCCGAGGCGGTCCGGCACGCCCGCCGCTTCACCCGGCGCACCCTGCGCACCTGGGGTGTGTCCGAGGCCGGCATGGACACCATCCTGCTGGTGGTCTCCGAGCTCGTCACCAACGCCATGGTCCACACCGACGGCCGGGTCCGCCTCGACCTCACGCTCGTCAACCACCGTATGCGGGTCGGGGTCTTCGACACCTCGCCCCGCGCACCCATGAAACCCACCAGCATCGGCTGGGAGGCCACCGGCGGCCGGGGCATCCTGCTCGTCGAGGCCATGTCCGAGTCCTGGGGCACGGTGCCCGTCAGCGGCGGCAAGCAGGTGTGGTGCGAGCTCGTGCTGCCCGAGTGAGCGGGGTGGGCGCGGCGGGCACGGGAACGGCGCGCACGGCGGTCCGGCGGGGTGGGGACGCCCCGGCGGACCGGTCGGTTCGGGGGAACGGCCACGCCCCGCATGTACCTGGCGCGCACGGCGTCGGGCGCGCGGGGTGCACACGGGGCGTGGCTGTCGGAGAATGGTGCGTAAGGGGATCCCGGCCCGATTCCGACGGGCCGGGGCTCCTCAGTACGCGACCTGCGGCGTTCTAGTAGTCGTCGCCGCCGTAGCCGCCGTCGCCACCGCCGTAGCCGCCACCACCGTAGCCGCCACCGCCGTAGCCGCCGCCGTAGCCGTAGTCGCGGACCACCCGGAAGCTGGCCACGACGCCGTGGTCGACGTGGATGCCCCGGACGTGGCCCGGGTGCACGCCGGCGGCGGAGCTGCGCGGGCCGACGGTGGCGATGGGAGCGCCGTTGTCGCAGACCGCGCCACGGAAGACCTGGACGGTCCGGCGGGTGTCGTTGTTGATGTTCAGGCTCCGGGCGCCCAGGCCGCTGACGACGGTGATGCAGTCGCCGGGGTGGGCGAAGTAGGACCGCTCGTTGATCTCGATGCGGCCCTCGTAGTACCGGTGGCCGCCTCCGCCTCGACCTCCCTCGTTGCCCTTGCCCTCGTTGCCCTTGCCGTTGTTGTTGCCGCCGTTGCCACCGTCGGCTACGGCGGCGGCGACGGCCGGCGCCTGCTGAAGCGCCGGAGTGGAAGC
>NZ_JBEOWS010000485.1:0-5649 GCF_040296125.1 Streptomyces sp. NPDC002265
TTGGGTGGGGGGGCCGCCGCCGGGCCCGCGGGGGGCTTATTCGGGCTCCCCGGCCCGCGTGCCGCGGTGGGGCCCCGCGCCCGCCCGTCGGGGGGGCCGCCCCACACCAGCGGGTTCAGGGTGCGGTCACCTGACGTCGACGTAGTCACCCGCGGCCGAGACGGCCGGGGTGGTGGACGTGCCCGCGAAGGAGTAGCGCCAGTAGCCGTCGGCCGTGGCCTTGTACGTGGTCTTCAGGTTGCCGTGGCTGTCGGTGGTGACGGTCTTGAGGGTGGTGTAGGTGTTGCTGCCCTTCTTGCGGAACTGCAGCTTGACCTTCTGGCCCGTGTACCCGGCGTACTTGCCGGTGTCCCAGTTGGCACGGGTGAGGCTGCCGGTGATGGTGAGCGTCTTGTTCTTCTTGACCGGCTCGGGCGCGGCGTTCACGGTGAGCTTGGACAGACGCTGGACGGCCGGGGCGAAGAGCCCGGTCCGCTCCGCGGTGCCGATCTTGGTGATGTCCGCCGGGTTCGACGGGTTCTGGCCGTTGAAGGCGACGGCCCAGGCCACCGAGTGCCAGCCCGCACCGGCGTCGGTGATCGCGAGGTCGTACTTGGGGTAGATGTCGACGGTTCCCTTGCAGGCCTCGACGGTGACGACCCCGTCGGACGAGGACGTGGAGGAGGTCACGGTGCACGTCGCCGGGGAGTCGCCGTACAGGTCGGCGGTGGGAGCCGAGGCGGAACCGCGGTAGAAGTCCATGCCGATGTAGAGGTCGTCGGCTGAGACGTCCACGTTCGTCGCGGTCAGGGTGAAGCTGTAGGGCACGTGCACGACGGCGCTGGTGCCCACGGTCACGGCCGCCTTGCCGCTCGCGACCTTGATGTTCGAGAAGGTCACCGGCAGCGCGTACGGCTGGGGGGCCGCGACGGCGGACGCGCGGGCCGTGGCGGCCGTGTGGCCGCCGAGCTGCCAGGGGCGCACGACCTCGGAGGTGTCGGTCGCCTGGGCGGCCGGGACGGCCACACCGGTCAGTGCGGCGGCACCGCAGACGATGGCGACGGCGGCTCTTGTGCGAATAGGCATGCGTTCTCCGTTGGAGAAGCGCCGGGCGGGAGCGAACGGGCCGCCCCTTCCCGGCGAACAGAACCGAAAGCCGACCGGTCGGATCGGCACTTGACACAGACTCAGACAGACCAGACAGGGCGATGGTTGTACGCGTCCATCGCCCTGTCTTCCTGCGTGTTCTTCCTGGTCCTGGCTCTGGCCCAAGTCCTGGCCGTGCCGGGGGCGCGGCGACCCGTTTCGGCCGGTGGGACTAGGCCCGCCACACCCGTTCGGCGTAGTCGACGAAGTTGCGGCCCATGATCTTCTCCATACGGGTGGAGGAGTAGCCGCGCTGCTCCAGCAGACGTATCAGGTCGCGGAACTGGTCCACGCCTCGCAGGTCGACCACGAAGGGGAAGGTGTCGGCCCGTTCGCCAGCGGCCGACACCCCGGCCTCCTGGCGCTGGGCCACGTGCTCGGCGAGCCTGGCCCGGTAGGCGTCGAGGTCGTCGATGGCGGTGACCGGTCCGTCGGTGCCGATGCCGACATGGTCCTCTCCGCAGACGTTCACGGCGTGCGCGATGTGCTCGACGACGTCGGCGGCGCGCGCGTGGCCGGTGGGGCTGAGGAAGGGCATGAAGTAGATGCCGACGAACCCGCCGCGCGAGGCGACCAGGCGCAGTTCCTCGTCGGTCTTGTTGCGGGGCAGGTCGGTCAGCGCGCGGCAGCCGGTGTGGTTGATCGACACGGGGACCCGGGAGTGGGTGGCCGCGTCCAGGCAGGTCCGCTCGCCGCTGTGCGAGAGGTCGACCATGAGGTGGTGGTCGTTCAGGGCGTCGACGACCTCGCGGCCGAAGGCGGTCAGCGCGGTGTCGCCGGGCGCGCTCGATCCGCCGCCGAGGTGGTTGGCCTGGTTGTACGTCAACTGCACAACCCGTATCCCGCGTTCGGCGAAGGTGGCGATCCGGCCGGCGTCCTCGCCCACGGCCACCGCGTTCTGGAAGCCGTAGATGACACCGACGCGTCCGTCGCGCGCCGCCGTGCGGATGTCGGCCGCGGTGGTGACCTTCAGCAGGTCGTCGGGGTGGCTCTCGATGACGCCGTCCCAGACGTCGATCTCGTGCAGGGTGTGCTCGTAGGGGGGCTGGTCGCCCATCACGTAGCCGAGGGTGATGTTCACGGCCGTGAGGCCGGAGGCGCGCGCCTCCGCCAGGGTGCGGGTGTCGACGGTGAACTGCTCGCTGCTCGGGTTCAGTTCGGCCGCCGCCTGCATGGACTGCGCGGAGTTGGGGTTGTCGAGCTGGCCGAGGGCGTTGACGATCAGGGGTGTGCCGGTCAACGGTTCTCCTGGGGTCGGTCCGCGGTGTAGGCGGCGCGCGGGAAGCGGTGGCCCCGCTTGACGGTCAGGGTGATGGTGCGCAGGTGGTCGATGTCGGCCAGCGGGTCCTGTGCGAAGACCGCGAAGTCGGCCTGGTTGCCGGAAACCAGTGTGCCGGTGAGGTGGTCCGTGCCGGCGGCGCGGGCGCCGACGAGGGTCGCGGAGCGCAGCACGTCGGCCGCCGGGAGGCCGCAGTGGCGGACGAGGAAGGCCAGTTCCTCGTACAGGGCGGGGAAGGGCTCTTCGGGGGCGGTCTCGTAGTCGGTGCCGGTGGCCAGTTGTACGCCGGCCCGGTGCGCCTGCGCGGTGAGGGCGATCGCCAGGTCGGTGTTGCGGGCGGCCCGTTCGGAGGTCTCCGGGGTGTCGCCCGCGAGTTCGGCGCTGGCCCACATCCCGGCGGTCGCGTCCAGGACGACGTCCTGTTCGCGCATCCGGGCGAAGAGGGCTTCGAGGCGTTCGTCGCGGCCGGTGACCAGGCTCGCGTGGTCGACGGGCGGCTTGTCCTTGTAGGTGGTCAGGGGCCCTGTGGCGGCCTCGTGGGCCAGCAGGGTCACATGGGAGACGGCGTCGACCCCGGCCGCGACGACCTCGCCGGGCGTGGCGGGGAACACGGCGGCGTGCGCCCAGACGAGGATGCCCTGCCGGTGCGCCTCGGCGGTGATGGCGGCGACGAGGTCCGCGTCGAGATCGGCGTAGACCTTGATGGCCGTGGCGTGGGTCCCGCGGGCCAGGGCGACCGCCAGGGGCAGGTCGGTGGTGTCGGTGACGGCCTGCATCCAGGGCACCTCGCCCGGCACGGCGCCCTGGGTCACCTGGTGGGTGCGGGGGTCGTCGAAGAACCCGGGGCCGGCCATGAGCGCGGCGTAGTGGATGTCGGGGGCGGGGATCTCCCCGACCCTTGCGGCCCGGGCGAGGTCGCCGACCTGCCGGAGGTCGTCGGCCATGTCCCGTACGGCGGTGACGCCGCTGTGCACCAGGCGGCGCAGGACGGCCTCGGCGGCGGGGCGGTCGGGCGGGGTGGCGAGGTGCTGGTGCGCGTCGACCAGGCCGGGGGTGACGAAGTGGCCGGTGAGGTCGACGACTTCGCCGGCCGCACCGGCGTCGGCTCCGGTGCCCGTGGCGCCGTCGGCCGCGGTGTCCCTGGCGCGATCGGCGCCGTCGGCCGCGGTGTACGCGGGACGGCCGGCGCCGTCCGTGAGCGCGGCGAGCACGTCCGGGACGTCCGCGTCGGGCACGACGGCGTGGATCACGGGGCCGTCCACGACGATCGACATCCCGGGCCGCGGCGGGCTGCCGGTCCCGTCGAACAGCGTGAGGCCGCGGTAGACCACCACCGTTCCGACCTCGGGAGGGGCGAAGGGGGCCGCCGCCCCGGCGCTTTCGGTCGTCAAGGTCACCACACTCTCGGCCTGTTACGCTCTACGTAACAACTCTCTCGTCTTACGAAACAGGCGTTACTCTACCTCCGCGGACGGGCGGTGGACACGCCCCGCCAGGACGGTCCGCCCGCACATCCGGAAGGGTTTCGATGCCAGAAGTGCCGCAGAAGGCGACGCGCACGGCCGTGGACAAGGCGCTGGATCTGATCGAGGCCGTCTCGCGCGCCGACGCGCCCCCTCGGCTCACCGATCTCGCGGACGAGGTCGGTCTGCACCGGGCCACCGCGTACCGGATCCTCGTGGACCTGGTCCGCCGCGGCTGGGTGCTGCGCGCCGACGACCGCTATCTGCCCGGCACCGCCGTCCTGCGTCTGTCGTCCCGGGCCGCGCACAACTCGCTCACCACGCTGGCCCGGCCCGTGCTGGAGGAGCTGTCCGCGGGCACCGGTCTGATGGTCAACCTCCAGGTCCTGGAGAACGACGGCTCCCGGGTGGTGGACGTGATCCGCCCGGACCGGCTGGCGATGATCAGCACGCTGCACGGCGAGGCCCTGCCCGTGCACCGGTTCGCCGGTCCGCTCGCCCTGGTGGCCGCGCTCCCCCCGGAGGCGCGCCGCCCCTACCTGGAAGCGGCCCGTGCGCAGGGGCACCCCCTGACGGGCCCGGCGGGCCTGCTCGCCGACATCGAGCGGGTCGAGGCGTCCGGGTTCGCCGTCGAACACGGCCGCAACGAACAGTTCGTGGCCTCCGTGAGCCGGGCCGTGGTCCCCGTCCCCGGATCGCCGGTCTGCGCCCTCACCGTCGTCGGACCGGACGCCGAGATCGACGAGACCCGGATGCGGCGGCTGCGCGAGCACCTCGCCTCGGCGGTGGACACCCTCTGCGGCCTGCTGTCCGGAACGAACACGGGAGCCGACGCGTGAGCGACCTGCTCGTCCTCGACGGGGCCGCCACCGCGGCGGCCCTCGACCCGCACCGGCTGATGGCCGCCGTGTCCGAGGCCCTGGTCGCCGTGGCCCGCGGCCGGGCGTCCGCGCCGCCCCGGATCGCCGCGTTCGCGCCGAGCGGGCTGCTCGGCGCCATGCCCGGGTACGTACCGGGGCTGGGCCTGGCGGCGAAGCTCGTGTCGGTGTTCGCCGACCCCGAGCACCCGGGCCACAGCAGCCACCAGGGCATCGTGGCCCTCTTCGACGCCGGGGACGGCAGGCCCCTGGCCGTCATGGACGCGGAGCCGGTCACGGCCTGGCGGACCGCGGCGGCCGCCACGCACAGCGCCCTGGCACTGGCCCGGCCGGGTCCCGTCGTGGTCGTCGGCACCGGTGCGCAGGCCCGGGCCCAGGTCGCGCTGCTGGCCGCGCTGCGGCCGGCCGAGCCCGTCACCGTCGCGGGCCGCGACCTCGCGGCGGCCCGCGCCGTGGCCGGCCTGCACCCCGCGGGCCGTGCGGCCGACGGCATCGAGGCGGCCGTACGCACGGCGGCGACGGTGTACTGCTGCACCGGCGCGACCCGTCCGGTGCTGCACCGAGACTGGCTGGCCCCGGGCACGCACGTGAGCTCCGTCGGCGGCTCCCACGGGCCCGAGCTCGACGCCGCCACCGTCGCCGACGCGGCGCTCTTCGCCGAGTGGCCCGGTGCCGCGGCGACGGCGCCGCCCTCCGGCGCCCACGAGTTGCAGGACCTGCCGCCGGACCGCGCCGTCACCCTCCTCGGCTCCGTCCTGGCCGGCGAGGCCCCCGGCCGCCGCGACCCCGACGTCCTCACCGTCTTCAAGTCCACCGGCCACGCGGCCCTGGACGTGGCCGCCGCCCACGTGGTGCACGGTGTGGCGACGGGCCGCTCCATCGGCTAGCGGGGGCGCACGCCGGG
>NZ_JBEOWS010000486.1:0-5622 GCF_040296125.1 Streptomyces sp. NPDC002265
GTCCCGGCAGCCCCGTCCAGGCCGCCCGGAGCCCCGGCCGCCCCCGCTTCGGCCGTGCTCAGTTCGACAGCAGGGCCGACAGCTGGGGGGAGTACGTCGCGTGCAGGACCAGCGCGGCGCTGCCCACGACCGCGGCGTCCGTGCCGAGCGGGGAGGCGGCGACCTCCACCGTGCGGATGTGCCGGGCCAGCGGTCTGCTCGCCAGCGCCGAGGCGACGATGTCCAGGTAGCGCGACTCCACGTGCTGGATGCCGTGACCGCCCAGGATGATCAGATCCACGTCGATGAAGTTGGCGATGGTGACCGCCACCGTGGCGACGTGGCCCGCGGCCTCGTCGACGACCTCCGTCGCGACGGGGTCGCCGGCCCCCGCCGCGAGCTGGATCGCGGCATGGTCGACGGAGGCGGGATCCCGTTCGAACGATTGCCAGAGCGTACTGTCGGCGCGCGGCCCGGCGGCGAGCCTGCGGTGTACCTCGGCGACGATCGCGGAGGGGTTGACCAGGCGCTCCAGGCAGCCCCGGTTGCCGCAGTAGCACTCCGGCCCGTCGGTCAGCACGGAGGAGTGGCCGAACTCGCCGGCGTTGAACGAGCCTCCCCTGTACACCTGGTGATTGAGGATCAGACCGCCGCCGATGCCGGTGCCGAGGTAGAGATAGGCGAAGTTCGCCACCCCCTTGCCGAGGCCGGACCAGCGCTCGCCGATCGCCGCGGCGGTGGCGTCGTTGTCCAGCGTGACCGGCAGGCCGGTGGCCTCGCTCAGCATGCTTTGCAGAGGCACCCGGGTCCAGTGCACGAGCTGCGGGGGCGTGACGATCACGCCGAGCTCCTGGTCGATCGGCCCCGGGGTGGCCAGGCCGAGGCCGAGCACCTTCTCGCGGGGCACCTTCGCCTCGTCGAGCACGTCGGCGACCAGTTCGGCCATGGCCGACACGACACGGGCCGGGTCGGTGCGGGCGGGGGTGGGGCGCCGCTGGACGACCAGCGGGCGGCCCAGCAGGTCGACCACGGCACAGGTGAGCTCGACCGGGTCGAAGGCGAGTCCGACGGCGCTGCCCGCGTCGGCGTTGACCCGCAGGGTCGTGCGGGGTTTGCCGCCGCTGGCGACCCGGCTGGCTCCGTCCTCCCGCACGATCCCCTCGTCGAGCAGTCGGCGCACGATGCCGGAGACCGTCTGCGGGGTGAGGCCGGTCTGCTGGGCGATCTCGACCCGGCTGATGCCGTCCGCGAGCTGGATCTGGTCGAGGACCACCGCTCTGTTGTATCGCCCGACCTTGGGGAGGTTTGTTCCTGCTTGCCGCACGCATCGTCCTCTCATGTTCCAGCTCGTCGACGATACCGCCGCGGGGGCCGTTGACTTAGTAAAACAAATGGATTTAAAGTCCGGTCCCGCAGCAGAAACCAGCAGGACCTGGAGGCACGAGGCAGTGCCATCGGAGGCAAGTTGATGTCCACGCAATGTCGCATCCCGCTACGCCGGGACCCGCGCGCTCGTCGCGGTCTCCGCGGCGCGGGGTCCGGCTCATGACCCGGCCCCCGACCCTTCTGGAGATGCGGTCGATCACCAAGACGTTCCCGGGCGTGAGGGCTCTCGCGGACGTCAGCCTGGTGGTCGCGGAGGGGGAGATCCACGCGATCTGCGGCGAGAACGGCGCCGGCAAGTCCACCCTCATGAAGGTCCTCAGCGGCGTGCACCCGCACGGCAGCTACACGGGCGAGATCGTCTACCGGGGCGAGAACGTCCAGTTCCACGACATCCGCGCCAGCGAGCAGGCCGGCATCGTCATCATCCACCAGGAACTGGCGCTGGTGCCTGGCATGTCGATCACCGAGAACCTCTTTCTCGGCAACGAACCGCGCAGGCGCGGCTCGATCGACTGGAAGACCGCGCAGCGCCGGGCCCTGGAGCTGATGGAGCAGGTCGGGCTGCACGAGGACCCGGACACGCTGATCAAGGACATCGGCGTCGGCAAGCAGCAACTCGTGGAGATAGCCAAGGCGTTCGCCAAGGACGTGAAGCTGCTCATCCTCGACGAGCCGACCGCGGCCCTCAACGAGGCGGACTCGCAGCATCTGCTGGACCTGCTGCGGGGCTTCCGGGAGCGGGGCATCACCTCGATCATCATCTCCCACAAGCTCAACGAGATCGAGGCGATCGCCGACACCATCACCATCCTGCGGGACGGCCGGACGATCGAGAGCCTGGACGTCCGTGCCGACGGCGTCAACGAGGACCGCATCGTGCGCGGCATGGTGGGCCGGGAGCTCAACAGCCGGTTCCCCGACCACACGCCCGACATCGGCGAGGTGTTCTTCGAGGTCCGCGACTGGACGGTGAAGCACCCGAGTTCGGAGGACCGGCTCGTGTGCAAGGGGTCCGGTTTCACCGTACGGCGCGGTGAGATCGTCGGCTTCGCCGGACTGATGGGCGCCGGGCGCACCGAACTCGCGATGAGCCTGTTCGGCCGCTCCTACGGCCACTACGTCTCCGGGCAGGTCTTCAAGGACGGCCGGGAGATCCAGCTGAAGTCGGTGCCGGACGCCATCCGGAACGGACTCGCGTACGTCAGCGAGGACCGCAAGTCGATCGGCCTGAACCTGCTGGACGACATCAAGACCTCGATGGTGGCCGCCAAGCTGTCGAAGATCGCCCGCCGCCGGGTCGTCGATCCGGTGCGCGAGCACAGCGTCGCCGAGGAGTACCGCCAGAGCCTGCGGATCAAGACGCCCAGCGTCGACGAGGGCGTGGTGAAGCTCTCCGGCGGCAACCAGCAGAAGGTGGTCCTGGCGAAGTGGATGTTCACCGATCCCGACCTGCTGATCCTCGACGAGCCGACCCGCGGGATCGACGTGGGCGCCAAGTACGAGATCTACGGGATCATCCAGCGCCTGGTCGACCAGGGCAAGGGCGTCATCGTCATCTCCTCCGAGCTGCCCGAGCTCATCGGACTGTGCGACCGCATCTACACGGTGTTCGAAGGCGCCATCACCGGTGAGGTGACCCGGCAGGACGCGAACCCGGAACTCCTGATGAAGAAGATGACCTCTCTCCCGAAGCCCTCTCTCACGAAGACAGCGACCCCATGAGCCGCATCACAGACCTGCAGAAGAACCTCTTCGGAGGTACGACCTCCAACGCCCGCCAGTTCGGCATGATCTCCACGCTCGTGGCGATCGTCCTGCTGTTCCAGATCTGGACCGGCGGGCTGACCCTGACCTCCGGCAACCTCATCGCCGTGGTCAGCCAGTACTCCTACATCCTGATCCTGGCCATCGGCATGCTGATGGTGATCGTGGCCGGCCACATCGACCTCTCCGTGGGCTCGGTCGCCGCGTTCACCGGCATCGTGGTCGCCAAGGCCATGCAGGAGTACTCCATACCGTGGCCCCTGGGCATCGTGCTCGGCCTGCTCGTCGGCGCGCTGATCGGCGCCTGGCAGGGATTCTGGGTCGCCTACGTGGGAGTGCCGGCGTTCATCGTCACCCTGGCCGGCATGCTGCTGTTCCGCGGCGGCAACCAGTACATCGGCAACGCCGACACGGTGCCCGTGCCCCTCGGCTTCCGTGACATCGGCGCCGGATTCCTGCCCGAGGTCGGCCCGGACACCGGCTACAACAACCTGACCCTGCTGCTCGGTCTCGCGGCCTGCCTGGGCGTGGTGTGGCGGGAGTTCAAGGCACGGCAGACCCGGCGCGAGATGAACGCCGACGCCGCTCCGCTGTGGGTGGCCGGGATCCGGCTGGCCGTGATGCTGGGTGTCATCGTCTTCGCGACGCTGCGCTTCGCCGGCGGCCGCATCGGCACCAGCGTGCCGATCTCCGGCATCATCCTGATCGTCCTGGTGCTCGCCTACTCGTACTACACGCGCAACACCATCGGCGGCCGGCACATCTACGCCGTCGGCGGCAACGCCCGCGCGGCCGAGCTGTCCGGTGTGAAGCTCAAGCGGGTCAACTTCCTCGTCATGATGAACATGTCGGTCCTCGCCGCACTGGCAGGCATGATCTTCGTGGCGCGCTCCGCCGCCTCCGGCCCGCAGGACGGACTGAGCTGGGAGCTCGACGCCATCGCGGCCGTCTTCATCGGCGGTGCGGCGGTCTCCGGCGGCCTCGGCACCATCAGCGGCTCCATCGTTGGTGGTCTCGTCATGGCCCTGCTCAACAACGGACTCCAGCTCGAGGGCGTCGGCTCCGACATGGTCCAGATCATCAAGGGCCTGGTCCTGCTGCTCGCCGTCGCGTTCGACGTCTACAGCAAGAAGCAGGGGCGCTTCTCGATCCTCGGAGCGCTGGCCCGCCCCTTCCAGCGCGACCAGGCGGACACCCCCGCCGATCCGTCGAAGCCGGTCACCGACACCGACAGCGACACCGACAAGGCACAGGTCGCAGGCTGAACGCCGAGTCCCCACCCCGTACGCCGTCTCCCACGGCGTTCCACTCACCCCGTACCACCGCAAGAAAGGCTCATCCCACCATGCGCAGAGGCATCATCAGAGGCATCGCCGCCGTCGGCGCCGTCGCACTGCTCGGCCTGGGCACGGCTTGCTCCAACGAGCGCGAGGGTTCCACCTCGGACAAGGGCGCCGCCGCCAAGGGCTTCGCGAAGGACTCCCTCGTCGGGGTCGCGCTGCCCGCGAAGACCTCGGAGAACTGGGTGCTCGCCGGTGACCTGTTCACCAACGGCCTCAAGGACGCCGGCTTCAAGGCGGACGTGCAGTACGCGGGCGCCTCGACCACGGTCGCCGACCAGCAGGCGCAGATCTCCTCGATGGTCACCAAGGGCGCGAAGGTCATCGTGATCGGCGCGACCGACGCCGCGCAGCTCTCCACCCAGGTGGCCGCCGCCAAGCAGGCGGGCGCGACCGTCATCGCCTACGACCGCCTCATCACCAACACGCCGGACCTCGACTACTACATCGCGTTCGACAACTTCAAGGTCGGCCAGCTCCAGGGCCAGGCCCTGATCGACGGCATGAAGGCGAAGAAGCCGAAGGGCCCCTGGACGATCGAGCTGTTCTCCGGCTCGCCGGACGACAACAACTCCAAGGTCTTCTTCGACGGCGCGATGCAGGTGCTGCAGCCCCTGATCGACAAGGGCGACATCGTTGTCGGCTCGGGCCAGAAGGACATCAAGCAGACCGCGACCCAGGGCTGGAAGGCGGAGAACGCCCAGTCGCGCATGGACGGCCTGCTGACCTCGACGTACAACGGCGCCAAGAAGCTCGACGGTGTCCTGTCGCCGAACGACACTCTGGCCCGAGCGATCATCACCTCGGTCAAGGGCGCCGGCAAGCCGGTCCCGGTCGTCACCGGTCAGGACTCCGAGGTCGAGTCGGTGAAGTCCATCATGGCCGGTGTGCAGTACTCGACCATCAACAAGGACACCCGCAAGCTCGTCGCCGAGACCATCAACATGGTCAAGTCCCTCCAGAAGGGCGACAAGCCGCAGATCAACGACACCAAGTCGTACAACAACGGCTCCAAGGTCGTCCCGTCGTACCTGCTCCCGCCGGTCATCGTGACCAAGGAGAACGCGGCCGAGGCCTACGCCAACGACCCCAAGCTGTCCCCCCTCACCAAGTAGGACGGGTCGCCCACGCCGCTGCTCCGCACCCGGAATCC
>NZ_JBEOWS010000487.1:0-5590 GCF_040296125.1 Streptomyces sp. NPDC002265
GGTCGGCGGGCAGCTCACCCGGAGGTTCGGTCACTCGCTCGGCGTTCAGCCGATGTGGTAACTGTCGCCGTACACCTTCCAGTCCAGCGGCGTGTCGAGGTCGAGGTTGCCCTTGCGCAGGAAGACACGCTGTTCGGTGTCGACCCTGCTGGTGTCGCTGTGCGCCTCCTCCTGCTTCATGGCCCACACCCTCGCGTCCAGGAAGGCGTTCAGGTATGCCGTCTCGTCGCCGCCCTGCGCCGGCGGCTTCGCCCGGCCCAGGGCGCGCTTGCGGATGTTGCGGAAGCTGGTGGGGTCGTCGCCGTCGCCGTGCATCACGATGGCGTCGTAGTAGGTGAACTGGCCCAGGGCGCGCAGCCCGTCGGTCTTGCCCTGCCGTACCGCCGGGTCGAAGTACACCCGGTCGCGCTCGTCGTCCTGTGCCTGCTGGAAGCGGGAGTCCTGGGCGGCCCTGCGCCAGTCGCCGGTGAAGGACGGGTCCAGTCCGTCGTGCGAGTCGGTGCCGTTCACCGAGCGCAGCGCCGGCAGGTACCGGGCGAGGACGTTGCCGGGCTTGCGGTCGGTGTAGAGCTGGACGAGGTCGAGCATGTCGCCGGTGCCGGAGCAGAACCCGATGATGCCCGCGGTGTAGCCGCGGCCGTCGCCGATGTCCTCGATGTACTTGTACTGCGCCTTCCAGTCGAGCGAGGAATTCTCCGCGCTCGACACCAATCGCATGGCGATCTCCTTCTTCGCCGGGTCGTCGAGGCCTGGGGCGGCGGCGGTCACGGGGCTCGCGGCGGCCCGGGGCAGACCGAGCAGCGGGGCCGCTGCCAAGGCGCCGACCAGAGCGAGGGCCGTACGGCGGGAAGCGACGGTGAGACCCGTCGTCCCGGAGGTTATGTGCTTCACGGGGACTCCGTTTGAAGGTGGGGGGTGTGGAGTTGGTCCGTACCTGATTGCACTGACAGGAAGGTTTACTATCAGATGCAGAGCGAGGCGGTAACCCGGAAAGGGGCAGGTTCGTAGATTCGAACAAGTGTGGAACTCACGTGCAGCGCAAGGGAGTTGGCCGAATTCGAAGCGTCCGGCCGGGGTGACGCCGGGCCGGACCGGCCCTGCACGGAGCCGGGCCGAAGCCGTCGCGCGCGGGGCGCACGCCTCGTACGCGGAAGAGCAGGTGCGCTACGGCCGCCGCGCTACCGGCTTGCGCAGGCACCGCGCTGACGTCGGCCCGTCCGGGCAAGGCCCTGCGGGACGCGCCGGACACCGTGCGGGCGCCGGACACCGTGCGGGCGCCGGACGCCGTGCGGGCGTGTGCCGTCTACGCGGCACCGCCCCGTCCGCAGGTGGCGCGCACCGTACGCCCGACCCGCGCGACGGTCATGACGGGCCGCGCCGTCCGCCGCCGTCGCCCTCCTCCTGCCACCCTTCCTGTTCCCCCTCCGACTCCCCCTCCTGTTCCTGCTCCCCCTCCTCGCGCAGCCGCTCACGGCGGGACTCGCCCGCCGTGAGGTGTTCGAGGACCTCGGCCAGTTCCCGGCAGGCCTGCTCCACGGAGCGTCTGGTGTTGAGCTGCTCGGTGATCACCGAGGAGAGGAGCAGCGCGGTCAGGGCCATGCCACCATTGAAGGCCTGGAGCTTGAACATCAGCTCCGTCGAGGACAGTCCGGCGAAGGGACCGACCTGGTCCGTCGCCGCGACGGTGGCCAGGACGGAGGCGAACAGCGCGCACAGCATGCTGCCCACGAGCTGGAACCGCAGCGCCGCCCAGATCAGCAGCGGATAGACGAGAAACAGCATGCTGAGGGCGCTGTGGGTGGCCAGCGGAACGAGGAAGCAGGCGACGAGGACCGTCCCCAGCGCCTCCTTCCAGCGCGACATGCGCGGGGGCCAGCGCGCCCCGTGCAGCGCGAGCAGCAGCGGGGTGACGATCAGGACGCCCATCGCGTCACCCACCCACCAGGCCGGCCAGGCCGTCCAGAAGTCCTCCGCCGGGAGCCCTCCCCTGAAGACGATGACCCCGACGCCGACGGTCGCGCTGATCAGGGTGCTGGCGAGGGCGCCCAGGAACACCAGTGCGGCGCCGTCCCGCAGACGGCTGAGATCGTTGCGGAATCCCACCTGGCGCAGCAGGAGATACGAGCAGACGGGGGCGGCGGTGTTGCCGACCACACTGCCGACGACCGTGGGTCGCAGCGGGGCGACGGACAGCACGGCCAGGAACGCCCCGAGGGCGACTCCCGGCCAGCAGCGCAGGCCGAGGATCAGCAGCGCGGCGACGGCGATCCCGGTGGGCGGCCAGATGGGGGTGAAGACCGCTCCGTCGACGACGTACTGCCGCAGGAGTCCCAGCCGTGCTCCCGCGAAGTAGCAGGCGGCGACAGCCAGCACCTGCACGCCGGTGACGACAGGGCCGCTCAGCTCCCGGATACGCACCACAGCAGCCATCAGACACCGGCTCCGCCGCTTCGGCGAGGCGAGAGGCCCCGGAGCGGTCCCGATCCGTCCTACACCCGGACGCCTGGTCCGTCGTGGCGCAGAACCAGCACCGCGGCGTCGTCGTCGTGCCCCACGAGATCCGAGAACCTGATCAGGCCGGCGGCGAGCGACTCCGCCTCCACACCGGCGACGGCGGCGGCGCCGGCCAGTCGTACGACGAGTTCGAGCCCTTCGTCGACAGCCAGCGAGGGGCCCTCCACCACACCGTCCGTGAGCAGGACGAACACCCCGCCCGTGGTGAAACGGGTCCGGGTGGTCGGGTACACCGCTCCCTCCTGGACGCCCAGCGGCGGCCCGCCCTCGTCCCTGGCGATGCCGGACCGCCCGTCGGCCGTGGCCCAGACGCAGGGCACGTGTCCCGCCCGTGCGCTCTCCAGCACCCCGGTGGCCGGGTCGAGCCGTATGAACGTACAGGTGACGAAGAGCTCGGTGCTGAGCGACATGAGCAGGTCGTTCGTCCGGGCCAGCAGTTCGCCCGGTTCGCTCGTCATCGAGGCCAGGGCCCGCAGGGCGACCCTGACCTGACCCATGAAGGCGGCGGCTTCGATGTTGTGCCCCTGCACGTCGCCGATGGACAGCCCGATGGCCCCGTCGGGCAGCGGGAACGCGTCGTACCAGTCGCCGCCCACGTTGAGGCCGTAGCAGGCGGGCACATAGCGGGCGGCCACGCGCACGCCCGGCGCGGTCGGCAGTTCCCCGGGGAGCATGCCCCGTTGCAGGGCGATCGCCAGCTCGACCTGGGAGCGCTGAAGCTCGGCGCGCTCGCGGGCCTGGGCGGTCAGTGACCCAAGTCTGGCCAGCAGCGCTTCGGCGTCACCCGTAGGTCCCTTGTGAGGCATTGATCACTCCGGTCACATATTAGCCCTTTCATAGTGAAAGCCGCAGACCGAAAGATCACCGGCCAGCACAGGCATTCGACGGAACGTCCGGGCAGGGCCACGGCGGCTCGAAGCGGCGCGGCGGAGCACAGTCGTCCATGGTTCGGAAATTCTTCGAAACATTCGAGAAATTGCCCCAACCAGACGATCTTGGAATTTCACACGCCACCAATCACACACATCGAGCACAGCCGCACCGTAGTGATGCACGCCTGCTGAACAGGCAAAACATAGCCATCATCTCTCCCCAACCATTTCGAATGTTTCGAACTTACAACCGAAAGTATTGACAGTTGACGGGGCCAGATCAAAACTGTGCCGCCAGACGCCCACCGGCCACACGAGGACGAGGAGGAAACACACACATGATCGACGCATCCGCACACCCGTCGGTCCGCCGCGGCGGCCGCTCCGGGGCACCGAGTCGGTTCAGGCTGTTCGTCAGCGGTGTCTGCACCATGCTGCTGGTCGCCCTGGCCGCCCTGACGCTGCCCGGCACCGCCCAGGCCGACACGGTCATCACCTCGAACCAGACCGGCACCAACAACGGCTACTACTACTCGCACTGGAGCGACGGCGGCGGCTCGGTGTCCATGACCCTGGGCTCCGGGGGCAACTACGCCTACCAGTGGAGCAACGTCGGAAACTTCGTCGGCGGCAAGGGCTGGAGCACCGGCGGACGCAAGTCCGTCAACTACTCGGGCAGCTTCAATCCGTCCGGCAACGCCTACCTGGCCCTCTACGGCTGGACGCAGAACCCGCTCGTCGAGTACTACGTCGTCGACAACTGGGGCACCTACCGGCCCACCGGCACGTACAAGGGCACCGTCACCACCGACGGCGGCACCTACGACATCTACGAGACCACGCGCGTCAACCAGCCCTCCATCGAGGGCACCAGGACGTTCGAGCAGTACTGGAGCGTCCGGCAGTCGAAGCGGACCGGGGGCACCATCACCACCGGCAACCACTTCGACGCATGGGCCGCCAAGGGCATGCCCATGGGCAGCTTCAACTACATGATCATGGCGACCGAGGGCTACCAGAGCAGCGGCAACTCCAACATCACCGTGAGCGAGGGCGGTTCGGGCGGCGGCGGTTCAGGCGGCGGCACCGGCGGTGGCGGTGGCGGCTGCACCGCGACCCTCTCCGCGGGACAGCAGTGGAGCGACCGCTACAACCTCAACGTCGCGGTCACCGGCGCCACCAACTGGACCGTCACCATGAACGTCCCCTCCCCCGCGAAGATCCTCTCCACCTGGAACATCACCGCCGCCTACCCCAGCGCCCAGGTACTCACCGCCAAACCCAACGGCAACGGCAACAACTTCGGCGTCACCATCCAGACCAACGGCAACTGGACCTGGCCCACCGTCTCCTGCACCACAGGCTGACCCCGAGACCACCGCGACTGGAGGACCACGCCGTATGTCCAACGGACCACTTCCCGCGTTACGTTCCCTGACGGCCGCGCTGGCCGTCGTCACCACGGTCGCCGCGGGCACCCTCGCCCTGTCGGCCGGCCCGTCCCGGGCCGCCACCTGCAACGGCTATGTCGGACTCACCTTCGACGACGGCCCGTCAAGCAGTACGCCGAGCTTGCTGAACGCGCTCCGGCAGAACGGGCTGCGGGCCACCATGTTCAACGAGGGCCAGTACGCCGCGGCCAACCCCGCACAGGTACGGGCCCAGGTCGACGCCGGCATGTGGGTGGGCAACCACAGCTACACCCATCCGCATCTGACCCAGCAGAGCCAGGCGCAGATGGACTCGGAGATCTCCCGGACCCAGCAGGCCGTCTCCGCCGCCGGCGGCGGCACGCCCCGGCTGTTCCGGCCGCCCTACGGCGAGACCAACGCGACGTTGAAGTCGGTCGAGGCCAAGTACGGACTCACCGAAATCATCTGGGACGTCGACTCGCAGGACTGGAACGGCGCGAGCACCGACGCGATCGTGCAGGCCGCCGGACGGCTCACCAACGGCCAGATCATCCTCATGCACGACTGGCCGGCCAACACGATCGCGGCGATCCCGCGGATCGCGCAGGGGCTGGCCGCCCGCGGCCTGTGCGCCGGCATGATCTCACCGCAGACGGGTCGCGCCGTGACCCCGGACGGCGGCGGCACCGGCGGTGGCGGCGGTGGCGGCTGCACCGCGACCCTCTCCGCGGGACAGCAGTGGAGCGACCGCTACAACCTCAACGTCGCGGTCACCGGCGCCACCAACTGGAC
>NZ_JBEOWS010000488.1:0-5543 GCF_040296125.1 Streptomyces sp. NPDC002265
GGTTACATTCCGAACCCGGAAGCTAAGCCTCACAGCGCCGATGGTACTGCAGGGGGGACCCTGTGGGAGAGTAGGACGCCGCCGAACAAATTTTGAGAAAACCCCCGTGCCATTCGGCACGGGGGTTTTCTGCGTTCACTCCAGTATTCGTCACCCAGATTCAGGCCACGCTCAAGCGGGCCGGCCGCAAGCGGGACATCGTGGCTGAGACTGACCTACAGAGATCCCGGCTCGCCGTCGGCTGCGAACCGCGTCAAGGATTGTTCCAGCAGTTCCAGGAACTGCCGCAGGTCGTCGGCTAGCTTGTCGAGTTCCGGTTCGTCCAGTGATGCCGTCCGCGTTCGATGAACTGATCCATCAGGGCCCGTGACGTAGGACAGGCCGCCGCCGTTCGAGCCGATGGCCACCTTCTGGTCCGCGCCGGCATCGACAGCGCCGTGCTCCTGGAGCCGCAGAAGGACGTCGATTGCCGGGTCGAGGAAGTAGCCGTTGCCGACGTCCGCCCAGGTGACGTCGCCGATGCTGTCGTAGAAGGTGACCAGGTCAGCCGGGATGAGGCCCGCTTGGGCAAGCGTGCGAGCTGCGGTTCGATCGTCGCGGCTCGCTGGCCGGACCTCGTTGGTACCAGGGGGAAAGCCGTGCCGACGCTCGAACTCGCCTGTCATTGCTGCGAGGACCCCGGAGACTCTGTCTGCCCAAGAGACCAGCCAGGCGGGTGAAAGCGAACGGTCACTCATGAGGCCGGATCATGGCATGAGCTACAGACATCCATGAGGTGACCAGTAGCCTCGCGCCCTCGTGTCAGCGCAATGTTCCGAGTTGTCGGTGGGGCGATGAGGCAGCAGGCGAGTTTCAGGAACGCTTCGTGGATGTCGGCTCGCCGTGCTCACCGGATCCGCCGTCGTCGGAAGCCGTGCAGTCAGGCGAAACTCCTCTCCGCGACCCAGGGGTAGGTGCCCAGCCCGGTGCCGTGTCGGGCCGCGGCGGGCGATCGCGGGCACGATGCGACGGGGTGGACCTGGTCGCGGTAAATGTCGTGGTCGTAAGCCGAGGTCCTGCGGCAGGTACTCCCACTGGATCCCGGTGTGCAGCACGTACAGGATCCCGCACAGCACCTGCCGGTCCGGCAGCGGCTTGCGGCCCGGGTGACGAAAGCGTCGTTCGCGCTGCACCGGCAGCGGCTCCAGGCGTCCCACAGCCCATCCGCCGCGATCCACGGCAACGTCCCCACACCGAACCGAACGCTCACTGCCGCCTTGGACACGCCCTTCAAGTACCGAGCCATCTCGTTGTGTTAGCCGCTGTAAGAACTCCTAACGGAATGATCTTTCGGATCAGGAGTCGATCTCCCAGTGGAGGGTGCCGGCCTGGGCAAGGGATTCCAATGTCTCGACGAAGGGTGCCTCATCCGAGCCAGGCGGGAGGTCAATGGCCAGGTAGGTGCCCCGGAGCCACTCATGTGGCAGGCCGGTGCCGACAGCCTTGCCGTGCAGGAGCTCGTGTGCGTGGTCTCGGTCTGCGTGCTCCACGACGAGTGCGACACGAAGGGTCCGGTGGCCGGACTTGAGCACGACCTTGTTCACCAGATGGTTGCTGTCGATGGTCACGACGTCCCGGTAGCAGATTCCGTAGGTGAAGAAGGGCAGACAGGCCACCTCGAACGTGTCCTCGGTGAGCTGGCGGGTCCACAGCTGCTCGCGCCAGCCGTCCTGCCGGTCCGACAGGTCGGCGTGGATCATGTAGTTCGTGGGACCCCTGCCGATGGGGTCCTCATGCGTGATGATGGTGATGAGGTGCCTCCCGTAGCTGGGTCCCGACTCCCAAATCCTGCAATAGCTGCCCCGGCCTCGATACAGCGGGGCGCGTTGAGACGTCGCCAACAGATCAATGCGCATCCGATGGTGAGGAAGGCTTTATGGATGCCGTCGCGGATCTCCCAGCGGATCCGCAGGCGGCGGAACCAGTGCAGATGGGCGAACGCGCGCTCGACGACCCAGCGTTGAGTGTCCAGTCCCGAGCCGTGCTCGGTGCCCCGCCGGGCGACCAGCGGTTTCACTCCGAGCCCCCAGACCAGGCGTCGGTACTTGTCGTGGTCGTACCCGCGGTCGGCGAGGACGACATCGGGGCGCCGCCGTGGACGGCCGCGCTTGCCCCGCACGGGCGGCACCGCCTCCAGGAGCGGAATGAGCTGGGTGACGTCGTTGCGATTGCCGCCGGTCAACGTGACGGCGAGCGGGATGCCGGAGGCCTCGGTGATCAGATGATGTTTACTGCCTGTCCTGCCCCGGTCAACAGGACTTCGTCCTGTCTTGGGACCCCTTTTAACGCCCGGATGTGGGAGCCGTCGACCGCAGCCCGGGAGAGGTCCAGCACGTTCGCCCTGCGGAGCTCGGCCAGGAGCGCCTCGTGCGGCCGAGACCAGACGCCGGCCTCGGTCCACTCAGCCAGGCGGCGCCAGCACGTCATGCCCGAGCCGAAACCGAGCTCCTGCGGCAGGTGTTCCCAGGCGATCCCGGTGTGCAGCACGAACAGAATGCCCTGGAACACCAACCGGTCCGGATGCCGCTTGCGCCCGGGACAGCGAGTGCGGCGCTTTACCTTCGGCAACAGCGGTTCGATCACCGCCCACAGCTCGTCCTCGATATGCCACGGCTTCGACCGAGCCATCCCCCACCCCCGGATCGTCATCACTTCCGAAGCGATCCAACCACCTCGAAGATCATTCTGTTAGGAGTTCTAAGGCCTTCCAGGGTGAGCGGGCCACCAGCTCCCGCTGGTCGGGACGCGCTCGGGAAGCAGAAAGTTCGCCGTGCTCCTCGCGGCCTCGAGCTCCTGGAGGGGCCTGCGGTCGTCATCCGCATGGTGTGCGACGTGTGCGGTTCCGAGCTGGCTGGTGGTCTTGATCCGCTTCCAACGAATCCGGCAGGCGGAACGTGGGTGACGTGCGGCCACCGCCTCGCAACCGTCATCGTCATGGAGTCCGGTGAGATGCTGCGTCCGCCATATCGATCCACTACCGACCGGTGGTGTGCTGCGGCTGATGAGAGCAGCACCCCTGAGGTCCAGCACGCCGTCGTGACCACGATGACGCTGTGTGGTGTGAACATCGAACGGGAAGAGCAAACCGGCTACGGGTACTCCCGGTCACCGCTGAGGGCGACGGCCTGCACGACATGTCGGTCAGTCGCCTCCGACGTGGATGCACGATGGCCCGCCGGCCACCGTGGCCGTCTCGTTAGCGACGCTGAGGGCGAGCGCTGAACCTGCTCATCACTGCGAGGCAGGCCGGTGCCTCTTCCGCAGGGAGGCTCCCTTGGCGCGCCTCCTGTCTGACGGGCTCAGGCCGCGACCGTGAGGGGGCGCCCGCCCCAGCGGATGTCCTTCTCGCTTCGGACACGAGCACGTTCCTTGCGCTGGGCCGCGAGAACGTCCGGGTGCTGAGCGTTCTGGCAGCGGCAGGGCACCGAGAGAGGCCGGCTGCGTGAGCACGGTCAGCATCGGTCCGTGCCTGGGCTTCAGAGGTGGTTGACGCTTGTTGGTGTCCGGCGGTCGGATGACGAGCCATGGATACAGGTGACACACATTCCGACGTACATCCCATCGACGGGGACCTGGTCCGGCGGCTGATCGCCGGCCAGTTCCCGCAGTGGGCGGGACTGACGATCAAGCGGTTTCCGTCTGGCGGGACGGTCAACGCCATATACCGCCTGGGTGACGACATGGCCGTACGGCTACCACTTGCGCAGGGCGGAGCCGGCGACGTGGAGAAGGAGCGGACGTGGCTGCCCCGGCTCGCACCTCACTTGCCCACGACCGTCCCCACGGCAGTCGGGGACGGGGAGCCTGCGGAGGGGTACCCATGGCCGTGGTCGGTGTACCGGTGGCTGGAAGGGGAGAACCCGGAAGCGGGAGCCCTGAGCGAGCCGGTTCAGCTGGCCGAGGACCTAGCGGGGTTCGTCGCGGCGATGCGGAGCATCATGCTGCCGGGGGCGGCCCCGCAGGCCCATCGCGGAGGGTCGGTCGCCTCGCTCGACGCGGAGACCCGGGCGGCGATCGAGGAGTTGCGTGGGATCCCGCAGGAGGGCGTCGACTGCGAGGCCGCCACAGCAGTGTGGGAGGAGACGCTGCGAGCCCCTGTCTGGGACGGGCCGCCGGTGTGGCTGCACGCAGATCTCATGCCGGGCAACCTGCTGGTGGACGGTGGCAGGCTGACCGCGGTAATCGACTTCGGGTGCCTGGGGACGGGCGATCCGGCCTGTGATCTGTTCCCGGCCTGGAATCTGCTGCCGGCCAAGGCGAGGGAAGTCTTCCGCGAGGCGCTGTGTGTGGACGACGCGACCTGGATCCGCGGCCGGGGGCGGACGCTCTCGCAGGCACTGATCGCGCTGCCGTACTACCGCAAGACGAACCCGGCGATGGCGCAGAACGCCCGGCACGTGATCCGAACGGTGCTGCAAGAGGGCTGACGGTCGGCAGGACCAGGGGCCATGCCGACCCTGGCGGCGCATCGCTCGACCGCGACCCTTCTGCGCCGAGGCTCCCACAAGCAGCTTGTGGGATTGCCGTGCATTTCGGCAACAAGTGTTCGCTCAGGGGCAGTTGGGCATGACTGGGCCGAGTTGCCAAGTCGATGGTTCAACAATCCTGGGGGGATCTGTGACTTTGATTCGTCGTGCCGTCGTGGCCACTGTGGCCGCCTCTGTCGTGATCGTGGTGACGTCGGCGGACTTCGCACTGGCCAGGGACGTGCAGCGGTCGTACATCGCGGAGGACGGGACGATCCAGGGGTGCGTCAACGCCACCGGCCGGCTGCGTCTCGTCGAGCCGGACTCGGCCTGCCGCGATGGAGAGGACTCCGTCACCTGGAACCGGACTGGCCCCCAGGGACCTGCGGGCCCCAAGGGCGACAAGGGTGACAAGGGCGATGTCGGGGAGAAGGGGGAGCAGGGAACCCCGGGGGTCCAGGGGGAGATGGGGGAAGCCGGGGTCAAGGGCGACAAGGGTGATGCCGGGGCTCAGGGGCCCGCGGGGGCGAACGGTGTCGCGGGGGTGCATGTCGTCACCGCCACGAAGGATGTCGCCGTGCTGGACATGGTCGACGTCGAGGCGCGGTGCCCGGACGGTGAGGTCGCCACCGGCGGCGGGTGGTACCTGCCCGGCAGCACCGCCCAGTCGTACGGCGCGACGCTGCACTCCAACCCGGTCGTCTCCGGCACCACACCCGTCGGCTGGACCGCCGGCTTCATGAACGGTGGCTACGACCCGGCCTACACCGCTGCCGTCTACGCGATCTGCGCCAAGGCCGGCTGACAGCCCAACTCGGCAAGGAGCTGGGTAGGGGGCCCTGGTGTCGTGCCGGGGCGCTCTCCCTCCGAGCAGTCGATCGCCACGACGTGGCCCCACGCGGACGAGCCTCAAAAGATCTTGACAGGGGCTGGTTGACGGCCTTCTGCCGGATGCGTATAGTTCTCCGGGTTGCCACGGAGCCGTATCGGTTCTGCGGCGGCGTCTCCTGCCGCGGATGCGGCGACAAACCACCAGCA
>NZ_JBEOWS010000489.1:0-5543 GCF_040296125.1 Streptomyces sp. NPDC002265
GCCACGAATGGCGAGGAACCGGCCGTGCCGGGCCGGTCATCCGGTCGACAGCGCGCCCCGTTCACCGCGCTGACATGCCGGTCCTTCCTTTCTCCGGCTGCCGGCTCGGTCACCGGTGGTCTCTGCCTCACGCGCCCCCCCTGTGCTGAGGCAGAGACCACCATCTGCCGTCGCAGGCCCGTCATGACGAACTGCGGAACGGTCTTCCGGGGTGCGTACCCGGCGGACGCTCAGGACGATGCTCGGGTCGGGCCACGCTCCACGCCCGCAACTGGCGGCCGACGAGGCCCGGCGTCGGAACCGTCCTCCCTGCAGGTGTCGGCCGACGTCGTTGCGCAGCGCGAGAAGCAGCGGGATCCGGCGTATGTCGTCCAGTGTGAGCGTGAGGCACGGCAGGGCGCAGACAGCGCGCATGCCGATCAGGCTGTCGGCCTCGCCGGGCTCGAACTCTTCCCGCTCGGCGACTCCCGCAGCCTCGAACGCGGTGCGGAGTTCGGCCGGCATGCCGGGGAGATCGGCCCCAGACCGAGGTCGTCGACGTTGATCACTTCGACCTTCTCGCCGTCGACGGCGTAGGTGAGACCGGCGTCCCCGTTGATGGTGTACACGGTCGTGGCCGCTGTCCGGCCGTCACTGGACAGGGCCTCCGCCGTACCGTCGAATATGAGGACACGACACGGTCCGCGGCAACTTGAACGTGCTCATTGGTCAGCCACCGATCACCGCCGATGTTCGGCGGGCGGAGGAGCCCGAAGGCGCGAGGGCGGTGCTTGACGGGACAAGGGGACGTGACGGCCGGAAAGCAGGCGCGCCGCTCGACGGGTGCAGCTGAACCAGGGCGTCCTTGTCATCATCTGTGACGCACGCGACGCCGGTCGGTGAGGGAACTGCTGATCAGTATCAGTGCACGGGAACACGCCCTGGCGATCGAGGAACGCTCCGCCTCCGCGGAAACGACGTCCCGGAGGTGACGACGGGCTGCGGCCACGGCGGCGAAACCGGGGCCGGGGCTGGACCCGCGAGGTCCGCACAGAACCCGAGGCGGCGGCGCCCGCCTGTCAGCGGCTCGGCGAGCGGCTGATCTGCCCGGCCACGGGTGCTCGGCGCGGTCCCGGCCGCGACCACTGGACCGCCGCCGCCGGTGCCTTGCCACGGGGCCCGCCGGCGGCGGACCGCAGGCGGAGGACTACTTGAGGCCGATGTCCGCGCAGGCCGCTTCGTACTCGGCGGTGCAGATGTCGGAGACCTTGTAGAAGCCGTCCGCGATGAGCGTGCTCTTGATATTGGCCTTGGTCACGGCGGTCACGGGGACCAGCTGGGCCGGGATGTTCTTGTTGGTGGGGCTGTCGACACGGTCCCTGGTGAAGGAGTCGAACAGGATGTTGTGGCCCTGGACCTTGGCGATGGCCATCTGCGCGACGGTGTCGGCCTCGTTCACGTACGGCTTGTAGACTGTCATGTACTGCTCGCCGGAGACGATCCGCTGCACGGCGTTGAGGTCCGCGTCCTGGCCGGTGATCGGTGGCATGGTCGTGACGCCGGCCTTCTTCAGGGCCTTGACGATGCCGCCCGCCATGGCGTCGTTGGCGGAGTAGACGGCGGCTATGTGATCCTTGCCGATCGAGTCGATCGCCTCGGCCATGTGGTCCGCAGCATACTCCGGGCTCCAGTCTCTGGTGTCGAACGAGGCTGCGACCGTCACCGTGTTCAGCTCGCTGAGGGCACCTCGCTTGAACTGGGCGGCGTTCGGGTCCGTGGGCGAGCCGTTCATCATGACGATCTTGGCGGAGAGACCGGCGTTCTTGCCCAGGCCCTCCAGCAGCGTGCGGGCCTGCACCTCACCGACGAGTTCGTTGTCGAAAGAGATGTACGCGTCGATCGGGCCCTCGGCCAGACGGTCGTAGGCGATGACCGGGATGTCAGCCTTCTTCGCCTTCTTCACCATGCCCGCGATGGCGTGCGCGTCGACCGCGTCGAGCACGATGACGTCGACTTTGTTGTCGATCATCCGCTGCATCTGCTGGTTCTGCACGCTCACGCTCGCGTCGGCGTTGGCGTAGTCGACCCTGCCCTGCTTCTGGGTGAGCTCGGCGACCTTGCTTTTGATGATCGGGTAGTCGAAGTTCGCGAACCGCGTGTTGGTCGTCTCCGGCATCAGCACCCCCACGGTGATGTGGTTGTCCCTCGTGGGGGTGCCGGCGGGGTCCGTCGCCCCGTCCAGCGCGCCGCATCCGGCGAGGGAGAGGGCCATCGCGGGGATGGCCGCGAGGGTGGTGGTACGACGCATTGCGGAGCTCACTTCGGCTGTGTTCGGGACATGGGGGGGGGCTTCGGGCCTGGATGTTTCAAGACGAATCGCCGACCGTGCGCGACGTCAGGTGAACCACCCGTCGGGTGCCACACGCCGCGCCCTGCCCTGGTGAAGGCGGAAGTCGATCGACTACCGAACAGCCTTCACGAACTCCCCGCCCGATGGGAGCCACCGCAGAGCTCTCGGCCCGAACGGCCAACTCCTGTGCCCACGAGCGCACATAGCCGACCGCCCCCGTCAGGCGCGGACCGTCCGCGCATGCATGGTGGCGGGTCCATCACCATGAGCGTGCGGAGGTTCAGGGCGATATGGGGTTGTTGAGCCATAAACCACGTGCTAGTGTCTTCAATGCGTGATTCAAGATGGGGTCGCCCCGATACTGGATCGGTCGATCCGGTAAGGTCCGCGGCATGCGGCCCCGGGTGGCGAAGTTGCCTCCCTGTGCTCGGCGAAGGAGTCGCGCGCTCTGAAAATGGAATAGTCAATCCAGAAATAAGGTCCACAGATCCTGCCCCTGCACCCCAGGCCGCGGAGGTTGCCGGACCCCCCACATGATGAGGAATCCCGCCATGAAGAAGACCCACGTCACCGCCCTCGTCGGCGGAGCCGTCGCCGCCACCACGCTCGCCACGGCACTCGTGGGAATGCCCGCGTTCGCGACGCCTGCGGCACACGTGTCGGCGTCCGCCCAGCGTGCGCACACCGCTGATCCGAAGGTGCCCGCCGGCTTCACGGAGCACAAGGTGAAGGTGGGCAAGGTCGGCATCGACTATGTAGAGGGCGGGCACGGCAAGACTCTGGTCCTGCTCCACGGCTACCCGCAGAGCTGGTACGAGTGGCACAAGGTGATGCCCGAGCTGAGCAAGCACTACCACGTGATCGCCCCCTCCCTGCGCGGCGCCGGGAACAGCGACGCACCGGCGTCCGGCTACGACAAGAAGACCATGGCCGAGGACATCCACGGCCTCCTGCGCAAGCTCGGACGCGACCACGACATCAATCTCGTCGGCCATGACATCGGCACGATGGTCGCCTACGCCTACGCCGCCGCGCACCCCGGCGACGTCTCGAAGCTTGTCCTCAGCGAGGCCCCCCTGCCGGACAAGAACCTCTACAAGTTCCCCTCCCTCACACCGCAGGGGCCGGGCTTCTGGAACTTCGGTTTCTTCAACGTCACCAACGGCCTGCCCGAAAAGACCATCAAGGGCCACGAGACGGAGTGGGTCGACGGGTTCTCCGACCTGCTGGAGCACAACAAGAACGGCGTGACGTCCGAGGACGCGGCGGTCTACGGGCACTACCTCAAGGACAGCGCTCATCTGCGGGCCAGCTTCGAGTGGTTCCGGGCCCTGAACAAGGACGTCGCCGACAATGCCGTCAACAGCCAGAAGAAGCTGAAGATGCCCGTTCTGGCCCTCGGTGCCCAGTACAGCCTGGGCAATCTCGTCCCGGACCAGGTCAAGCAGTACGGGACCAATGTCACCGGCGAGGTCGTCGCCGGCTCCGGCCACTGGCTGTGGGAGGAGAAGCCCGCCGAGATGACCTCGCGCCTGCTGAACTTCCTGGGCCACTGACCCGGACCGGAACCGACCCGAGCAGGCTCCCTCCCGTCCTGGACACGGACAGGCCCTGGTCCGGCACCGCTGCAACGGTGCCGGACCAGGACCTGCGAGCGTGACGGGGACCGAGCGACGGACCCCTTCCCCCCTCCGATGCCGGGGCGCTGAGAGAGGACCGCGCGACGATGCGTGGTTCATGCCATGCCGGGATACGCGTTGATCGTGCAGAAATCCACTCGTCCTCGACCCGCAGGCTGGGAGGTCGACAGCACCGCGGCGTGGCTGACGACCTGGATCCCCCTGGCGTCCGGCCGGGAACCGGTCAGGCCATCGCCTCGGCGACGAGTTCGTCGGCGGCATGGCGTGTGCGTTCTCCTCGTGGCCGAGCATCAGTGCCGTGCGTACGGCCGGAGGTTCGAGCGTGGAGCTCGCCGAGCCGTGTGCTCGCGTGCGGTAGGAGGTCTCCTCTGCTACCACCCTGCTACCATGCAGGGATGGCTACTGCGAGGAAGCAGACTCAGGTCCGGCTGGAGGAGGACGTGCTGGAGGCCGGCAAGGCTGCAGCACGCGCCCGTCAACTGGACTTCAACCGGTACGTGGAGCGGCTCATCATCGAGGACACCACCGGTGCCCGCGCCGCCGGCATGGCGGCCGCGCAGCGGTTCATCGACGAACACGGCAGCTTCCTCGACGATCTGGAGCAGCACCTCGACGCTCCGTACGCCGATCGGCATCCAGGCGCCGCCGCGTGATCCTGCACGTCGACGAATCCTGGATTCTCGAAGTGGCGGAACGGGTCGGGCGCCGCAATCCGGCCCCCGACGACTACGGTGTGCCCATCGCCGCCGTCGCCCGCCATCGCGGAGAACTCCTCGGCACCGCCGTCTACGACGGCCCGTACGCCCGTGCCGCCGCCCTGGTGCACACCCTGGGTCGCTGCCGCTGGCTGGAGCGCTCCAACCTCACCGTCGCCTGCGCTGTTGCCGTCATGTACCTCGAAGCGAGCAACATTCCGGTCGGCCCGACCCGCGAACAGCTCACCGCACTCGCCCACGAGCTGAACAGTCCGCGCTGCCGCGCCGACCGGATCGCCGTCCTCCTGCGGACCTGGAAGCCATGACCGGGACCGGTCATAGGCGTCGGCAGGGGTGGCAACTGCTCATGAAGGAGTGTCTATAAGTATCTTTTAGATGTCATGAGTGACGTACGATCTCGTGTATGAACTTGACGGAATGGGCACGCGCACAGGGGATCGCCCCGCGTACTGCGTACCGCTGGTTCCGTGAGGGCACGTTGCCGGTCCCTGCGGAACGGGTGGGGCCGCGCACGACCCTGGTGAACATCGACGTGAACACCGCAGCGTCCATGACCGGCGGTGTGGGCTTGTACGCCCGTGTCTCCTCCCACGGCCAGAAGGCCGACTTGGAGCGGCAGACCGCACGCTTGTCGGAGTGGGCAGCCAAGGCCGGGCACAAGGTCGTTCGGGTTGAGTCGGAGATCGCATGAGGCGTGAACGGCGCCCGTACGAAGGCGCGTCGGCTGCTGGCCGACCCGAAAGTGACCGCCGTGGTGGTGGATCACAAAGACCGGCTCGGTCGTATGAACGTCGAACTCGTCGAAGCTGCTCTGTCCGCCACCGGTCGCCGGCTCGTCGTGCTCGATGACGGTGAGGT
>NZ_JBEOWS010000490.1:0-5536 GCF_040296125.1 Streptomyces sp. NPDC002265
GTCCGCCCGCGGGCGGACGCCGGCCCGCGGGGGGGTGTCCGCTCCGCGGTGGGCGTCCGCCCCGCCTCACCCCCCTCTCCAGCCCCGGCTTTCCCGTCCGTGTCCCACGGCCGTCTCAGCGGTGACCCGTCCCAGCAGGTCACAGGGGTGGGATCGTCCCGGCGTCCCAATCCGGCGGCAAAAGGATCTGCTGCGCGGCAACCGCTGCCAGCATGATCCGCGCCGGGGCTCCCGGCGACTCACAAGAGGGGAACACAGATGGGACAACGGACGCTTCTGCGGGGCCTGACCCTCGCCGTGGCAGCGGTCCTGCCCCTGTACGGGCCCGTGGTGGCGCAGGCGGCGCAGTCCGCCGCGGCCGCCGCGGTCGCGGTCTGCGGGCACACCAGCGCACAGCCCACGCTGCAACGGGGATCGACGGGGGACTCGACGGTCGAGGCGCAGTGCGAGCTGAACCTGGCGACGAAGCCGAGCCGGTACACGCCGATCGCGGCCGACGGCTCGTTCGGATCCGGGACGGAGACGCGCGTCAAGGAGTTCCAGCGGTGTGCCGGGCTGGACGCGGACGGTGTGCTCGGCCCGCAGACCTGGGCGGCGCTGAACACCTGGGCCGCCCAGCCGCACACCTGCTCGACCCAGGGCACCTCGGCCACGGCGCAGGCGGCCGTGTGCGGTCACACCGACACCCGCCCGAGCCTGCAGAAGGGCGCGAAGGGCACCGAGGTCGAAGAGGTCCAGTGCCGGCTGAACCTGGCCATGGAGCCCTTCCACTACCCGCCGCTGACGATCGACGGCGACTTCGGGGGCGGCACCGAGAGCCGGGTCATCGAGTTCCAGCACTGCGCCAACCTCGGTGCCGACGGCGTCGTGGGCCCCAACACCTGGGCGAAGCTGGTGGACTGGTCCGGCCGCAACACGTACTGCACGCCGCCGCGCCCCGCCGGCTACCCGATCGACGGCCTGGACACCGCCAAGTACCAGCACCCCGGCGGCGCGGCGATCGACTGGAAGGCCGTGAAGGCCTCGGGTGTCGAGTTCGCGACGGTCAAGGCCACCCGCGGCCTGAACGTCACCGACGAGTACCTCGCCACCGACCTGCCGGCGGCCAGGGCGGCCGGACTGGCCGTCGCGCCCTACCACTTCTACACGGGCACCGCGGCCGACACCGGCGCCGCACAGGCCGACCGGTTCATCGCCGCCGTGAAGGCCACCGGCTACACCGGGCAGCGGGCGGGCGACCTGCCGCCGGTGTTCGACCTGGAGCGCATGGACGACGGCAGCGGACGCTGCCCCACCTACGGCACGGTGGCCGACGCCAAGGCCTGGCTCGACAAGGTGGAGGCGGCCTTCGGGCGGACCCCGGTCATCTACACCCAGAAGTCCTTCCTGGACGACTGCCTGGGCTCGACCACCGCCTTCGCCCGGTATCCGCTGCAACTCGCCGACTACCGCCAGTCGATCACCCAGCCGCCCGTGCCGAACGGCTCGACGACCTGGGCGATGTGGCAGTACACCGACGCCGCGCTCTTCCCGGGCGTCAAGGCACCGGCGACCGCGGACGTCTTCAACGGCACCCAGGCCGATCTCGACCGGCTGGCCAACCGGTGATCCCGGACGCACCGAGGAGGACCTCCATGACCGGCCGATCCGCTCGCGCGTCCCTCGTCGGCCTGCTCGTCGCCCTGGGCCTCGCCGTTCCGGCGCCCGCCTCGGCCGCCGGCTCCACCGCCGCCGCGACGAGCTGCTACGGCGGGGCCGTCACGGTCCACTACGGGGAGGTGCTCGACTTCGGCCCGTACCGGACCACCAGCCGCTGCAACGACATCAACATGCGCATCGTCGGAGGCGACGCGGAGTACGTCGTCGCCTGCGTGAAGTTCGAGAAGACCGGCGTCTGCAACCGCTGGACCAAAGTCGGCTGGAGCTGGACGACCATCGCCACCGACGTCCTGGACGGCACCCGGTTCACCGTGCCCAACGGCGTCGACCTGGAGGGCAGTTCCGCCACCCTCCAGATCGCCTTCTGACCCCCCACCCGAACGGAGACCACCATGACCGCAAGCAGAGTGTTCGCCTCGGCTCTGTGCACCGCGGCCGCGCTCCTGGGCGCGGGCGTCGCTCCCGCCGCCGCCTCCGCGCAGCCCTCGGCCGCCGCGACGAGCTGCTACGGCGGCGCCAAGACCCTGACGTACCACTACCAGGCGGCGGCCAAGGAGTACGGCACCTACACTACGTCCTCGCGCTGCAACGACATCAACATGCGGCTCATCACGGACGCCCCCGGGGTGTACCTGGACGCCTGCGTGGTGTTCACCGACCACACCACCAAGTGCAACAACGACGACGCGTACACCACCCACGGCACCGAGTGGGCGACCGTCGCCACCGACGTCAAGGACGGCACCCACTTCGTCCTGCGCGTGCACGCCTACGACATCGACGCGCAGAACGTGACCTTCCAGATCGCCTACTGACCTCCTCCCGCACGACCGCTCTCCGAAAGGACGACACATGACCTTCTCCTCCCGTCCCATGGACCGCCGCAGCATGCTGCGGGGCACGCTGGCCGTCGGTGCAGGCGTCGCGTTCGGCCAGCTCCTGTTCTCGGGCACCGCACAGGCCTATTCGTGGTCGCGCACCCTGAACCAGGGCGACACCGGCGCCGACGTGACCGAGTTGCAGATCAGGATCGCGGGCTGGGCGGCGGACAGCGCCGGCCACAGCCGGGTCGGCATCGACGGCGACTTCGGCCCCGGCACGGCCGCGGCGGTGCGCCGGTTCCAGGCGGCGTACGGGCTGACCGCCGACGCCAGCGTCGGGCCCAACACCCAGGCGAAGCTCAACGCGCTGGAGCAGTCGGACGGTTCCACGCTCCACTTCAACTGGAGCGAGTTCTACAACCAGACGGACGGCACCTTCAACGGCGGCAAGGTGAGCGCGTCGCAGGTCAAGGAGAACGTCCGCCGCTGCATGTACAAGCTGGAGGCGCTGCGCAAGAAGCTGGGCGACAAGCCGATCACGGTCAACTCCGGCTTCCGCAGCATCGCGCACAACGCCGAGATAGGCGGCGCCAGCGACAGCATGCACCTGTACGGCACCGCGGCCGACCTCGACGTTCCCGGGGTGGCCACCAAGACCGTTTACCAGAAGGCGGAGACCTGCGGGTTCTCCGGGCTGGAGACGTACACGGTCGACCACCAGCACGTCGACAGCAGGGCCGACCTCGGCCGCGACTGGTGGTGGGAGGACGGTACGGTCTGACGCCGCTCCGGACCGTCCGTAGCAGGGGGCTCCGGATACCGCGGCGGCGGTACCCGGGGCCGCCTGGCCTCAGCTCTTCGGTGTGTCCGTCGGCGCGCTCTTCAGCGCCGCCTCGCAGGAGGGCCAGTCGTGGAAGTCCCGCCGGGCGCTCCACAGCCGGTGGGCCGCCTCGATGTTCCACGCCGGGTCGAACGCCCGCAGCGGTGTGCCGCCGAGCTCCCGCAGCCGGGCGTCGGAGATCTGGAACACGCCCCAGTTGCGGCTGCCGTTGGTGTTGGGCAGCACCCACAGCGGGTCGAGGAACGACGCGCAACGGGCGATCGCCACGGCGGTGTCGGGATCCTCGGTGAACACCTCCCGGATCCGCTGCGTCACCCGGTCCGGCGACCAGGTCGCCATGCTCACCTTCCGCGCGTAGAGCGCCTTCTTGGTGGCGTCGTCGACCACGTTGGTGGCCGTCATGCCCGCCAGCACCTGGAACGCGGTCAGCCGGCGCAGCGTCTCCGGCCCGAAGTCCCCGTCGACGGCGAGCCTGCCCTTCGCCCGCACCAGCAGCTTCTGGACCTCGCGCACGCACTCGTCGTGCTGTCCCATGCTCACCGACCTGCACGCCGGGGAGTACAGCAGCCCGTCTTCGGCCGTCGGCGAGGCACCGGCCGAGTGTCCCGCGGGCAGCCATACGAAGCCCGCCACCAGCGCCACCGCGACCACGGCCGCCAGGACCGCGAAGCGGGAGGACAGCTTCTCGGGCACCCGGTACCGGCGTGGCCGCCCGGCTCCGTCGGGAGCGGCACCCGGCGGGGTGTCCCCGGCCGGTCCGGTGCCCGTCCGCGCGGGGACGGAGGGCTCGTCCGGGGCCGCGGCCGGTTCCGGGTCCTCCTTGGCGGTCGCGGCCGGTACGTCCCGTTCGGCGTCCGCCAGTGCCCACAGCCGGTGGAGTTCGCGGAGCTCCTCCGTGCCGGCGCCGCAGGCCTTGGCGAAGGTGTGCACCACCCGGTAGTCCGCCGGGACGCTGAGACCGGAGCAGTACCGGTGCAGACTGGAGCCGCTGACGCCCGCTTCCTTGCCCAGACGGTCGTAGCCTCGGCCGCTGCGGTCCTTCAGCAGCCTGAGACAGGCGGCGAACTTCTCGGTCTGCGGAGAGGTAACCACACATCCACCCTTGCTCGGGCCCCTTCTGACGGGGAGAAGCTACCGGCTGGGAAGAGGCTGTGTGTGTCCTTTCACTTTCGAAAGCAGACCGTCAACTCCCTTTTGAACAACAGTATTTGAAGGAGTAACGACCGGTTGCGCCCGTTCGCCGCCTCACGCGTCCGCCCGTCCGTCCCGTCCGGGCGGCGCCCGTCACGGCGGCCGGGCAACCAGGGACGGGCCTCGTGGGTCTAGGCAGCGTGACACTCCAGCAGGTTCCGCCGTGAGAGGCAGGCGGGGCCAAGGCTCCCGAAGGGGGATTCCATGCGCATCCGCCCGGCCATGACCGTCGTGTCCCTGGCGACCCTCGTGTGTGTATCGGTGATCCCGGCGGCCGCCCAGGCGGCGGGCCGGGACACGTCCGGAGCGACGACGTTCTCGAACGTCGTCGTCGACGGCGGCAAGGACATCGTGCTCGGCCTCACCACCCGCACGACCGTCACCCTGACCTGGACGGCCACGGACCCGGACGGCGTCGCCGCGTCCTGGGCCTACCTGTGGCACGGATCCAACACCGACGACGCCGACGGCCGCCTGCCGGTCTACCCGCCCGCGGGCACCTGCACCGTCTCGCCCGCCGACCCCGCCGTCTCCACCTGCAGGGTGAGCTTCACCGTGAACGCCCGGGACCTCCACCGCAACGCCCTCGCCGGCACCTGGAAGGTACTCGCCGAAGCACAGGACGACGGCGACGACTGGACGGCCGTCGACGTCGCGGGCACGGCGTCGGTCAAGCGGTACGCCAAGGTGACGGTCAACGCCTCGCCCGAGCCGGTGAAGAAGGGCCGGACCGTCACGGTCACCGGCAGGCTGACCCGCGCCAACTGGGAGAGCGGCACCTACACCGGCTACGCGGGCCGGCCGGTCGCGTTGCAGTTCCGCAAGAAGGGCAGCACCACCTACACCACCCTCAAGACCGTCACCAGCGGCAGCAGCGGCACACTGAGGACCACCGTCAAGGCCGGGGCCGACGGCTACTACCGCTTCCGCTTCGCCGGTACGGCCACCACCGGACCGTCCACGGCGGCCGGGGACTTCGTCGACGTCAGGTGAGAGCGCACAGAGGCGCCTCGCGGAGCGAAAC
>NZ_JBEOWS010000491.1:0-5534 GCF_040296125.1 Streptomyces sp. NPDC002265
CCGGGCGACTCGACCCGCACCAGCCGGGTCCCGAGCCCGGCGCCGTCGGCGTGCGCGCCACCCCGGGGCGCCCCGCTCCGGAACGTTCCCCTCCCCCGGCGAGCGTTCCGTTCCCGGTTCGGTTCGGCAACGAATCGGACGGCCGCAGCGAAGGGACGGCGCGAAGGCGCATACTGGGGACGATGACAAAGCCTGCTGCACCGAAGCGTCGTTTGCCCACCAGCCCCTTCAAGGCCCCGGTCCCCCCGCCGCCGAAGCACTTCGCGGTGGGCGACAAGGTCACGCACGACATATACGGACTCGGCCGGGTGATCGGCATCGAGGACGGCATCGCGGCCCTCGTGGACTTCGGCTCCGCGCAGATGCGGATCCTGAGCCCGTACGCCAAGATGACAAAGCTCTAGAGCCTGTCGTCGCGACAGGCAGCGTCCACCCGAGGAGGCGGACGGTGCCGGTCGCGACATACCGGGCCTGCTCAGCGGCCCGCACCGAAACGGAGATCTCCCATCGACGTGACCTCGCTGTTCTCGGCCCTGGAAGGGCAGCCCCGCCGCTCCGCCGAAGCACTGCCGCCGCCGACGACGGACCCCTTCCAGGCCCCGGATTTCGGGGCGGCCGAGGCCTTCCCCGAGGCCTTCCCGCCCGAGGACGCACCAGCCCCCGCCAGGACCCCGCGCCCCGCGCGGCGCGCACCCCGCACCCCGCGCACACCGCGCCCCCGGGCCGCCTGAGGCACCTCGCAGCAACAGATGGACGGTCGCGCCCGGGACCCACTCCGCCCGGCCGCGCCCGACCACGCACCCGCATCGCCGTCGGACTCTCCGACGTGCCCGCCCGGGTGAAGGCCGGCGCACTCTGCGCGTCGGCTTCGACGCCCTGACATCGCCTGGTCAGGGCGTTTTCGCGGTTCCCGCCCCTTCTCGGCCGCACCGCCGCCGTTCCGCGTTCACCGCAAGCTGACGCACCCCGCCTTCCCTCACAAAAGTCATACTTTTAAGATTGAACACGTCAGGTAGCAGACGGCGCTCGATCTTTCAAAAGGTGATGACCCACGATCCCGCGGACCCGAAGCGGACCCGGCTGCGCCCGCCAGCGTCCCGCCCCCGGCACGACAGGCGGCGCACACCGCCCGGGCCGGCCCGTCGCGGTTGGCCGGGCGTCGCCGCCCGCGAGACGCTGGAGGCCGAGAGGGTCGGTACCCGGGGGTGCCGAGGCCGTGCGCGCAGTGGTCCGAGGAGCGGTCACGCGCCTGCCGCGAGCGTGTCCTTCCGCCGTCCGTGCGGGCCCGCGTCGCAATCGAGGGCGGGATCGGTCCGACGTGGTACCGGTTCACAGAGGACGCAGGACGCATCACCTCCCTCGACATCCGGGCGCCCGCGCCGGCACCCGGACTCGCTTCGCCGCCCCCGGCCTCACCCCGACAACGCCACCGCGAAGACCCGGGAATCCCCGGGCACCGCGCGCGGTTGATCCGACGGCAGGAAAGAAGATGATCAGAGTGAATGAAGCGACCGCGACCGCGGGAGCACTTGAGCGCCTCGCCGACGAAGGCGTCTCGATCTGGCTGGACGACCTCTCACGCAGTCGGATCACCTCCGGCAACCTCGCCGGACTCGTCGAGAAGAAGCACGTGGTGGGCGTGACCACCAACCCCTCGATCTTCCAGGCCGCCATCGGCTCCGGCGAGGGCTACCAGGAGCAGCTCGCCGAGCTGGCGGTGCGGGGCGTCACGGTGGACGAGGCCGTACGGATGATGACGACCGCGGACGTACGGTCGGCCGCCGACATCCTGCGCCCGGTGTACGAGGCGACCGGCGGCCGTGACGGCCGGGTCTCCATCGAGGTCGACCCCCGGCTCGCCCACGACACGCGGGCCACCGTCGCCGAGGCCCGGCAGCTGGCCTGGCTGGTGGACCGCCCCAACGTCATGATCAAGATCCCGGCGACGAAGGCGGGCCTCCCCGCGATCACCGAGGTCCTCGGCCTGGGCATCAGCGTCAACGTCACGCTGATCTTCTCCCTGGAGCGCTACCGCGAGGTCATGGACGCCTATCTCGCGGGCCTGGAGAAGGCACGGACGCGCGGCCTGGACCTGTCCGCGATCCACTCGGTCGCCTCGTTCTTCGTCTCCCGCGTCGACAGCGAGATCGACAAGCGGCTGACGGTGCTCGGCACGGCCGGGGCCCTGGCGCTGAAGGGGAGGGCCGCGCTGGCCAACGCGCGGCTCGCCTACGAGGCGTACGAGGGCGTCTTCGGCGGCGAGCGCTTCGGCGCCCTGACGGCCGCGGGCGCCAACCGGCAGCGCCCGCTGTGGGCCTCCACCGGGGTGAAGGACCCGGCGTACAAGGACACGCTGTACGTGGACGAACTGGTCGCGCCCGGCACGGTCAACACCATGCCGCAGACCACGCTCGACGCCACCGCCGACCACGGCGACATCCACGGCGACACGGTGACCGGCGGCTACGACCGGGCCCGCGCCGACCTCGCCGCCGTCGAGGGGCTCGGGATCTCCTACGACGAGGTGGTCGCGCAGCTGGAGGACGAGGGCGTCGCCAAGTTCCGGGCGGCCTGGCAGGAACTGCTGGACGCCGTGACGAAGTCACTGAACAGCAAGGGAGTTGACGCACGATGACCAGCAAGCCCGACCAGGGGACGGCGCCGGAGCAGGCGCAGGTCCCGGTCATGCCGGCACCGGAGGAGGTGCACGTCCCGGTCATGCCGGCGTCGGAGTGGGTGAACCCGCTGCGGGACGGCCGCGACCGCCGCCTCCCGCGGATCGCCGGGCCCTCCGGCCTCGTCATCTTCGGTGTCACCGGCGACCTGTCCCGCAAGAAGCTGATGCCGGCCATCTACGACCTGGCCAACCGCGGTCTGCTGCCGCCGGGTTTCTCGCTCGTCGGCTTCGCCCGCCGTGACTGGGAGGACCAGGACTTCGCGCAGGTCGTGCACGACGCGGTGCGCGAGCACTCCCGTACGGAGTTCCGCGAGGAGGTCTGGCAGCAGCTCGCCGAGGGCATGCGGTTCGTGCCCGGCGACTTCGACGACGACACCGCCTTCAAGCAACTGCGGGAGGCCGTCGAGGAGCTGGACGCCTCCCGGGGCACCGGCGGCAACTTCGCCTTCTATCTCTCCGTACCGCCCAAGTTCTTCCCGAAGGTCGTCCGGCAGCTGAAGAAGCACGGCCTGGCGAACGCGCCGAAGGGCGCCTGGCGGCGCGCGGTCATCGAGAAGCCGTTCGGCCACGACCTGGCCAGCGCCCGCGAGCTCAACCGGGTCGTGCACGACGTGTTCGACCCGGAACAGGTGTTCCGCATCGACCACTACCTCGGCAAGGAGACCGTCCAGAACATTCTGGCGCTGCGTTTCCCCAACCAGATGTACGAGCCGATCTGGAACCGGTCGTACGTCGACCATGTGCAGATCACCATGGCGGAGGACATCGGCATCGGCGGCCGGGCGGGCTACTACGACGGCATCGGCTCGGCCCGTGACGTCATCCAGAACCATCTGCTCCAGCTGATGGCGCTGACCGCGATGGAGGAGCCCATCGCCTTCGACGCCGAGTCGCTGCTCACCGAGAAGCTCAAGGTGCTGAAGTCGGTGCGGCTGCCGGCGGACCTGGACGCGCACACCGTCCGGGGGCAGTACGCGCAGAGCTGGCAGGGCGGCGAGAAGGTGCCCGGCTATCTCCAGGAGGAGGGCATCGACCCCGGGTCGACGACCGACACCTACGCGGCGGTCAAGCTGGAGATCGACAACCGCCGTTGGGCGGGCGTGCCGTTCTATCTGCGTACCGGCAAGCGGCTGGGCCGCCGGGTGACGGAGATCGCGGTGGTGTTCAAGCGCGCCCCGCACTCCCCGTTCGACTCCACCGCCACCGAGGAACTCGGCCAGAACGCGATCGTCATCCGGGTCCAGCCCGACGAGGGCATGACGGTGCGGTTCGGCTCGAAGGTCCCGGGTACCTCGATGGAGATCCGGGACGTGACGATGGACTTCGCGTACGGCGAGTCGTTCACGGAGTCCAGCCCGGAGGCGTACGAGCGGCTCATCCTGGACGTGCTGCTCGGCGACGCCAATCTGTTCCCCCGTCACCAGGAAGTGGAAGAGTCCTGGAAGATCCTCGACCCGATCGAGGAGTACTGGGCGGCGCACGGCCGGCCGGCCCAGTACCCGTCGGGCAGCTGGGGACCCGAGGAAGCCGACGAGATGCTCGCACGAGACGGACGGAGCTGGCGCAGGCCATGAAGATCGACCTGACCGACACCACGGCAAGCAAGATCAACAAGGCGTTGGTGCAGGGCCGCCACGCCATCGGCACACCCGCCGTGGGCATGGTCCTGACGATGGTGATCGTCACCGACGAGGAGAACGCCTACGACTCGATCAAGGCCGCCGAGGAGGCCTCGCACGAGCACCCCTCGCGGACCCTGGTCGTCATCAAGCGGCACGCCCGTACCCCGCGCGACCGCACCGCCTCCCGCCTGGACGCCGAGGTGCGGGTGGGCGCGGACGCGGGCACCGGCGAGACGGTCGTGCTGCGCACCTACGGCGAGGTGTCCGACCACGCCGACTCGGTGGTGCTGCCGCTGCTGCTGCCGGACGCGCCGGTCGTGGTGTGGTGGCCGGTGGACGCGCCCGACGTGCCCGCCAAGGACCCGCTGGGTGCGCTCGCCCAGCGCCGCATCACCGACATGTACGCCGTCGACCAGCCCCTGAAGGCGCTGGAGGCGCGGGCGAAGTCGTACGCGCCCGGCGACACCGACCTCGCCTGGACCCGGCTGACGCCCTGGCGTTCGATGCTGGCCGCGGCCCTGGACCAGGCGCGGGCGGAGATCGCCTCGGCGACCGTGGAGAGCGAGGCCGACAACCCCAGCGCCGAACTGCTCGCCCGCTGGCTGGAGGCCCGGCTGAAGGTCGGCGTGAACCGGGTGGTCACCCCGGGCCCGGTGGTCACTGCGGTGCGGCTCGGCGTCGCGGGCGGCGAGATCGTCATCGACCGGCCCGAGGGCCCGCTGGCCACGCTGTCCCTGCCGGGCCAGCCGCCGCGCACCCTCGCGCTCAAGGTCCGCCCCACCTCCGAACTCATCGCCGAGGAGCTTCGCCGCCTCGACGCCGACGAGATGTACGCCGTCGCCCTGCGCGGCGAAGTCACCAAGGAGACCCCTGCCCATGTCTGACTCCCCCAGGCTCACCCGGCGCCCGCAGTGGGTCGCGCTGGCCGACCACCGCGCCGAGTGGCAGCCGGGCACGCACCTGCGTGAGCTGTTCGCGTCCGACCCGGGGCGCGCGGAGCGCTACGTGGTGCAGGTCGGCGATCTGCGGATCGACTACTCCAAGCACCTCGTCACCGACGAGACCCTCGCCCTCCTCCAGGAACTGGCCGCCGCCACCGATGTGTTCGGGCTGCGGGACGCGATGTTCCGCGGCGAGAACATCAACACCACCGAGGACCGGGCGGTCCTGCACACCGCGCTGCGCGCCCCCCGGGACGCGGTGGTCGAGGTCGACGGCGAGAACGTCGTGCCCGG
>NZ_JBEOWS010000492.1:0-5484 GCF_040296125.1 Streptomyces sp. NPDC002265
TCCCCCCCACAAAAAACACCCCCCTGTAACTCCCCCCCCACCCGGGTCCCCGGGCACCATACCCCGGCCCCCCCGCTGCAGTTTTACGGGATATTTCCGGGAATCGACGCGTTCCAGGGGTGACCGAAAAGGATCGCCCGCCGGTGTTCCCCCGGGGCTCGCCCCGCCTCCTCAGCCCCGCCCCATCGCCCGGGTCAGCTCGATCTCGATCACGACGCGGGACGGGTTGGGCGCGGGCACCCGCTCGTAGCGCTCGGCGTAGCGCCGCTCCGCCTCCGTGATCCGCTCCGGATCGGTGCGTACGAAGGCCCGGCCCTCCAGCGTGGCCCAGCGGCGGCCGTCGACCTGGCACACCGCGACGGGCGCGCCCGCCGCCCCCGCGGCGTTCACGTGCGCCACCTTCGCGCTCGCCTTGTTCGTGATCACCCGAGCCAATCGCGCCTCGGGGTCGTACGTCACTCCGACGGGTACGACGTGCGGTGTGCCGTCCTGGCGTGTCGTCGTCAGGGTGCACAGGTGACGTTCCCGCCAGAAGGCGAGATACGGCTGGTCCGGGCTGCCCGGGTTCTGTGGATGTGCGGCCATGTCCGGGAATTTAGTCCCCCGCGACCTCCCGGGCTCTTCTTGAGCGGAATAGACTCAACTTTGTGTACGTTGGTTGAGTCAGGACCGGGAGACGTGGGCAGTACGCCGACGCTGGGAGGAGAAAGCGAACGTGGACGCCGAGCTGACCAACAGGAGCCGGGACGCGATCAACGCGGCCGGCAGCCGGGCCGTGTCCGAGGGCCATCCGGACCTCACCCCCGCCCATCTCCTGCTCGCGCTGCTCGCGGGGCAGGACAACGAGAACATCATCGACCTGCTGGCCGCCGTGGGCGCGGACCAGGCCGCCGTGCGCGCCGACGCCGAACGGGTGCTCGCCCAGCTGCCCAGCGTGACCGGCTCCACCGTCGCGCCCCCGCAGCCCAACCGTGAACTGCTCGCCGTCCTCGCCGACGCCCAGCGGCGCGCCCAGGACCTCGGCGACGACTACGTCTCCACCGAGCACCTGCTGATCGGCACCGCCGCCAAGGGAGGCGCGGCCGGCGAGGTGCTCTCCCGGCGCGGAGCCGGGGCGGAGCAGCTCCAGGAGGCCTTCCGCAAGTCGAGAGGCGGGCGCCGGGTGACCACCGCGGACCCCGAGGGGCAGTACAAGGCGCTGGAGAAGTTCGGCACCGACTTCACCGCCGCCGCGCGGGAGGGCAGGCTCGACCCCGTCATCGGACGCGACCACGAGATCCGGCGGGTCGTGCAGGTGCTGTCCCGCCGCACCAAGAACAACCCGGTGCTCATCGGCGAGCCCGGCGTCGGCAAGACCGCCGTCGTGGAGGGCCTCGCGCAGCGGATCGTGAAGGGGGACGTGCCCGAGTCCCTGAAGAACAAGCGGCTGGTCGCGCTGGACCTCGGCGCCATGGTGGCCGGAGCGAAGTACCGGGGCGAGTTCGAGGAGCGGCTGAAGACCGTCCTCGCCGAGATCAAGAACTCCGACGGCCAGATCATCACCTTCATCGACGAGCTGCACACCGTCGTGGGCGCGGGCGCCGGCGGCGACTCCGCCATGGACGCGGGCAACATGCTCAAGCCCATGCTCGCGCGCGGTGAGCTGCGCATGGTGGGCGCCACCACGCTGGACGAGTACCGGGAACGGATCGAGAAGGACCCGGCCCTGGAGCGGCGGTTCCAGCAGGTGCTGGTCGCCGAGCCGACCGTCGAGGACACCATCGCCATCCTGCGCGGGCTCAAGGGACGCTACGAGGCCCACCACAAGGTCCAGATCGCCGACAGCGCGCTGGTCGCGGCGGCCACCCTGTCCGACCGGTACATCACCTCCCGCTTCCTGCCCGACAAGGCCATCGACCTCGTCGACGAGGCGGCCTCCCGGCTGCGTATGGAGATCGACTCCTCCCCGGTCGAGATCGACGAGCTCCAGCGGGTCGTGGACCGGCTGAAGATGGAGGAGCTGGCGATCGGCAAGGAGACCGACGCCGCGAGCCGGGAACGGCTGGAGAAGCTGCGCCGCGACCTCGCCGACAAGGAGGAGGAGCTGCGTGGACTGACCGCCCGCTGGGAGAAGGAGAAGCAGTCCCTCAACCGGGTCGGTGAGCTGAAGGAGAAGCTCGACGGCCTGCGCGGCCAGGCCGAACGGGCCCAGCGCGACGGTGACTTCGACACCGCCTCCAAGCTGCTGTACGGCGAGATCCCGACCCTGGAACGCGACCTGGAGGCCGCGACCGAGGCCGAGGAGGAGGTCTCCCGGGACACCATGGTGAAGGAGGAGGTCGGCTCCGACGACATCGCGGACGTCGTCGCCTCCTGGACCGGGATCCCGGCGGGCCGCCTGCTGGAGGGCGAGACGCAGAAGCTGCTGCGCATGGAGGACGAGCTCGGCAAGCGGCTCATCGGCCAGTCCGAGGCCGTACGGGCCGTCTCCGACGCGGTGCGGCGCAGCCGCGCGGGCATCTCCGACCCGGACCGGCCCACCGGCTCCTTCCTCTTCCTCGGCCCGACCGGCGTCGGCAAGACCGAACTGGCCAAGGCGCTCGCCGACTTCCTCTTCGACGACGAGCGGGCGATGATCCGCATCGACATGTCGGAGTACGGCGAGAAGCACAGCGTGGCCCGGCTCGTCGGCGCCCCGCCCGGCTACGTCGGCTACGAGGAGGGCGGCCAGCTCACCGAGGCGGTCCGCCGCCGCCCGTACAGCGTCGTCCTGCTGGACGAGGTGGAGAAGGCGCACCCCGAGGTCTTCGACGTCCTGCTCCAGGTGCTGGACGACGGCCGGCTGACCGACGGCCAGGGCCGCACGGTCGACTTCCGCAACGTCATCCTGGTGCTCACCTCGAACCTGGGCAGTCAGTTCCTGGTGGATCCGACGGTGGGCGAGGCGGAGAAGAAGCAGCAGGTGCTGGAGGTGGTCCGGGCGTCCTTCAAGCCGGAGTTCCTCAACCGGCTCGACGACCTGGTCGTCTTCTCGGCCCTGTCCAAGGAGGAGCTGGGCCGGATCGCCCGCCTCCAGATCGACCGGCTCGCCAGGCGGCTGGCCGAGCGGCGGCTGACCCTGGAGATCACCGACGAGGCCCTGGCCTGGCTCGCCGACGAGGGCAACGACCCGGCCTACGGCGCCCGGCCGCTGCGCCGGCTCGTGCAGACCGCCATCGGCGACCGGCTGGCCAGGGAGATCCTGTCCGGCGAGGTCAAGGACGGCGACACGGTCCGGGTGGACGCCTTCGGCGACGGACTCATCGTGGGCCCGGCGACCGGCAAGACCCTGTGACGCACGGGCGGCACCGCGCCGGACGCGGTGCCGCCCGGCACGCGGTGGCGCGGACCGCCGCGACAGGCCCGCCCGGGGTTGCCACTCCCCGTGCCGGATGGGAGAGGATGGCAGCATCCGTACGAAGGGAAATTCACGGTGACCATCGACCCGTCCTCGATTCCGAACTTCGGGGGCCAGCCCGAGCCACAGCCGCAGGGACCGGCGGGCCCCGTTATCCCGGATCAGGACCTCGTGAAGCAGCTCCTCGACCAGATGGAGCTGAAGTACGTCGTGGACGAGGAGGGCGACCTCGCGGCGCCCTGGGAGCAGTTCCGCACGTACTTCATGTTCCGTGGCGAGGCCGACCAGCAGGTGTTCTCGGTGCGGACCTTCTACGACCGTCCGCACAAGATCGACGAGAAGCCGCAGCTGCTGGAGTCCATCGACGACTGGAACCGTCGCACGCTGTGGCCCAAGGTCTACACGCACACGCACGACGACGGCACCGTCCGCCTCATCGGCGAGGCCCAGATGCTGATCGGCACCGGGGTCGCCCTTGAGCACTTCGTGTCGTCGACGGTCAGCTGGGTGCGGGCCGCCATCGAGTTCGACAAGTGGCTCGTGGAGCAGCTCGGCCTGGAGCAGGAGGTCAACGACTCGGAGGAGCCCGAGGAAGGCGAGGAGTAGTCCGCCTCCGGGGACCGGGGCGGGGCAGCCCGTCCCCAGGTCCTACAGCGGTGCGTGCGCGATCGCTACCAGGTACGCGCCGTAGACGAACGAGAGCCCGGCCAGGGCGGCGACCACCGCGGTCGCGTGCCAGGGCCGGGCTCTCGCCGTGCGCACCAGCGCCCGCGCGGGCGGCAGCAGCAGGGGGAAGGCGGGCAGCAGGAAGCGCGGCTTGCACTCGAAGAAGCCCGCGCCGCCGAGGGCGACCACCATCAGGGCACTGGTGTAGACGACGAGGGGCAGCGGGGGGCGGTCCAGGAGCAGCAGGACGTACAGGAGCACCGCCGCCGCGACGATCACCAGCGACATCGGGAAGACGAACCGGGCCTTGTACAGCAGGAGGATCCGGGTGAACCGGAGCGCGTCGTGGCCGAGGTCGAAACGAGAGCCCCAGCCCGCCTGCACCCTGAAGTAGCCGCCGAACAGGTCCCCGGTGCGCCGGCCCACCCACAGGAGGTACGCGCCCCAGCCGAGCGGCGCGAGTACCGCGCCCGCCCACAGCCCGGGGGAGACCCGGCCGAGCCGACGGCGCTCGTGCCAGGCCTCGCAGGCGGCCGCCGCGACGACGGCCGCCGCCACCGCGCAGCCGTTGGGCCGGGACAGTCCGGCGAGCGCGGCCAGCGCGCCGGCCCACAGCCAGCGGCGGGTGAGGACCGCGTACAGCGACCAGGCGGCGAACGCCGTGAGCAGCGGCTCGGTGTACGCCATCGACAGCACGACCGAGTGCGGGAGCAGCCCCCACAGCAGCACCAGCGCGCAGGCGACGGCCCGGCCGTGCAGCAGGGCGCCGCACCGGTAGATCCCGCAGGCCGCGGCCACGGCCGCCAGCCATGACACCAGCAGGCCCGCACCGCCCCCGCCGAGCGGACTGAGCGCCGTCACTCCGCGCACGAGGGCCGGGTAGAGCGGGAAGAACGCCAGGTCGTTCTGGACGACGCCCGGCTGCGGTCGCAGGACGCGGCCGTAGCCGTGCGCGGCGATGCCCAGGTACCACAGGGAGTCCCAGGACCGCCCGAGCAGGGCGAGCGGCTGCTTGTCGCCGGTCCAGGCGGTCGTGGCGAGCACGGCGGCGCCGGCCAGCCGCGCGGCCACGAACAGGCCCACGGCGGTGGCGGCCCCCGGCGGCGGGAGCGTCCGGGGGTCGGGCAGCCGGGGGCGGGGCAGCCGGGGGCGGGCCCGGCCCCGTCGTTCGGGCTCCGGCACCGCGACGCGGAGCATGGTGGCGCTGGTGTGAGTCACACCCGCACCTTGCAAGAGCGCCGCCGGGGTGCGCGAGCAGGGCGCGGCCGGACGGGTGCGCTCGCCCACCGCCCGGCGCGGCGGCGTGACGCCGGGATCCGGACATGCTCCCCGCCGGGTCGGCCGACACCCTGTCAGGCGGACCGGTCTCAGGCGGAGCCGGGCCCCCGCCGGGGGGTGGGGGGCCCCCCCCCGGCAGGCCCCCCCCCCCCGCCCCCCCCCCA
>NZ_JBEOWS010000493.1:0-5445 GCF_040296125.1 Streptomyces sp. NPDC002265
AGGCGGCCCCCCCTCACCCCGTGGCGGTATAAATACAACCCCGCCCCGCGGGCCGGCCGGGGGGGGGCGGGGGGGGGGGGGGCCGCGCGCCCCCCCGCCGCCGACCGGACGGGAACCCCGGACCGGCCCTCCACTTGGACCGGCCCACCACCGCACCGGACCGGACCCGACCGGCCTTCCGCCCGGACCCCGGCGGGCCCGAAGCGGCACCGGCCCCCGTCCGGGCCCGGCACCGACCCGGCTCCGCTTCCGATTCCGGTACGGTTCCGGTTTCTAACGGAATCCCTCACTCCAGTTAACAGCCCGATAACTGAACGCATCTCTGCACGCCGACTCCCTTGACACCCCCGCGCGGACCGGCGACTCTTCAACTCATCACCTGTGGGAGCGCTCCCACAGTACCTGACACATACACATCCCGCACGTTCCCCGCCCGAGCCGCAGCGAGAACAACGGGCGCCACCAATGCAGTTGGCCGGGGGGTCGGCACGTCAGGCAACAGGAGGACGCTATGCGCACGAGTACCCGCCGGTCCCGCCGGATGATGGCCTTCACGGTCGTCGCCGCGCTGGCTACGGGGCTGCTGGCCGGTTGTTCCAGCGACTCGGACGACAGCTCGTCGAACTCGAACGGTGGCGGAGACGCCAAGGGCAAGACCACTCTGACGATAGGCACCTTCGGCGTCTTCGGCTACAAGCAGGCCGGCCTCTACGACGAGTACATGAAGCTCCACCCGAACATCTCCATCAAGGAGAACGTCACCACCCGTACCGACGTGTACTGGCCCAAGACCCTCACCCGGCTCCAGGCCGGCTCCGGCACCGACGACATCCAGGCCATCGAGGTCGGCAACATCACCGAGGCCGTCCAGACCCAGGCCGACAAGTTCGTCGACCTCGGCAAGGAGGTCGACAAGTCGCAGTGGCTGGACTGGAAGCTCTCCCAGGCCACCACCAAGGACGGCAAGACCATCGCGCTCGGCACCGACATCGGCCCGATGGCGATCTGCTACCGCAAGGACCTCTTCGAGAAGGCCGGTCTGGAGACCGACCGCACCAAGCTCGCCGCGTCCTGGAAGGGCGACTGGGCCAAGTACGTCGACCTCGGCAAGCAGTACATGAAGAAGGCGCCGAGCGGCACCAAGTTCGTGGACTCCGCCTCCTCGGTCTACAACGCGGCCCTCGGCGGCGAGAGCGAGCGGTACTACGACAAGGACGGCAACGTCATCTGGGACAAGTCCACCGGGGTGAAGAAGTCCTGGAACGTCGCCATGACCGTGGCGACCAGCAACATGTCGGCGAAGCTGAAGCAGTTCGACCCGACATGGGACCAGGGCTACGCCAAGGGCTCCTTCGCGACCGTGGCCTGCCCCGCCTGGATGATGGGCTACATCCAGGAGAAGTCCGGTGACTCGGGCAAGGGCAAGTGGGACGTGGCGGCCGCGCCGACCGCGGCCAACTGGGGCGGCTCGTTCATCGGTGTCCCGACGGCCGGCAAGCACCAGAAGGAGGCCATCGAACTGGCCAAGTGGCTGACCGCGCCCGAGCAGCAGGCGAAGGTCTTCGCCAAGCAGGCGAGCTTCCCGTCGACCCCGTCGGCGTACGGCAGCCTGACGCCGGCCGCCGCCACCACGGAGTACTTCTCCAACGCGCCGATCACGCAGATCTTCGGCGACTCGGCCAAGACCATCCCGGTCCAGAACTTCGGCACCAAGGACCAGCCGATCGGCACCGCGATCACCGACGTCGGCATCCTCCAGGTCGAGCAGAAGGGCAAGTCCCCGGCCCAGGGCTGGGACGCGGCAAAGGCTGAGATCAAGGACGTGCTCGGCCAGTGACCAGCTCCAAGCAGGCTCTCGCGCAGACCGCGACGAGCGCCGACGCCGCGCCCGGCTCACAGCCGGGCGCGGCCCGGGGCGCTCAGGGTCGGGGTACGCCGCCGCCGGGCCCGGATTCCTGGCGCAGCCGGCTGTACCGCTGGGACATGAAGGCGGCGCCGTACGCATTCATCTCCCCCTTCTTCATCATCTTCGGGGCCTTCGGCCTCTTCCCGCTGCTCTACACGGCCTGGTACTCGCTGCACAATGTGCAGCTTTCCGGTCTGGACCACCAGACCTGGGCGGGCCTGGACAACTACAAGAACCTGCTGTCCTCGGAGTTCTTCTGGAACGCCCTGGAGAACACCTTCACCATCGGTGTGATCTCCACGGTGCCGCAGCTGCTCATGGCGCTCGGGCTCGCCCATCTGCTCAACTACCGGCTGCGCGGCTCGACCGTGTGGCGGGTCGTGATGCTCACCCCGTACGCCACCTCGGTGGCGGCGGCGACGCTGGTCTTCACGCTGCTGTACTCGTGGGACGGCGGCATGATCAACTGGCTGCTGCACTTCGTCGGGGTCCACCCGATCAACTGGCGTGAGTCGGACTGGGGTTCGCAGTTCGCCGTCTCCTCGATCGTGATCTGGCGGTGGACCGGGTACAACGCGCTGATCTACCTCGCGGCGATGCAGGCGATCCCCACGGACCTGTACGAGTCGGCCGCGCTCGACGGCGCCGGCCGCTGGCAGCAGTTCCGCCATGTGACGATCCCCATGCTGCGGCCGACGATCCTGTTCACGGTGGTCGTGTCCACGATCGGCGCGACGCAGCTGTTCGGCGAACCGCTCCTGTTCGGCGGGGTCAGCGGCTCGAAGGGCGGCTCCGCGCACCAGTACCAGACGCTCGGCCTGTACATGTACGACCAGGGCTGGGGCATCGGCAACCTCGGCAAGGCGTCAGCGATCGCGTGGACGATGTTCCTGATCCTGCTGATCGTCGCCGCGATCAACATGCTGATCACCCGACGGCTGAGGAAATCCCAATGACCACGACTGAACTGACCGTCTCCCAGGCGGAGCCGAAGGGAACCGCGGGCGTCCGGGAGCCCGGACGCCGCCGGGTGCTCGGCGCGGGCAAGCAGCTGCACGCGGGTCCGGTCACCTACATCGTCCTGACCGTCTTCGCGCTGGTCTCGCTCGCTCCGCTGGTGTGGACGGCGATCGCGGCCTCGCGCAACAACACGCGGCTGGCGCAGACACCGCCGCCGCTGTGGTTCGGCTCGAACCTGTTCAAGAACCTCGAGGCCGCGTGGGACCAGGCCGGGCTCGGCACCGCCATGATCAACTCCACGATCGTGGCCGGGACCATCACCGTCGGCACGGTCGTGTTCTCCACGCTCGCCGGGTTCGCCTTCGCCAAGCTGCGCTTCAAGTTCTCCGGTCTTCTGCTGCTGCTGACCGTCGGCACGATGATGATCCCGCCGCAGCTGGCCGTCGTACCGCTGTATCTGTGGATGAGCGACCTGGGCTGGTCCAACCAGCTCCAGACGGTCATCCTGCCCACCCTGGTGAGCGCCTTCGGTACGTTCTTCATGCGGCAGTACCTGGTGCAGGCGCTGCCCTCCGAGCTGATCGAGGCGGCGCGGGTCGACGGCGCGAACAGTCTGCGCGTGGTGTGGCACGTCGTCTTCCCGGCGGCACGCCCGGCGATGGCCGTGCTCGGCCTGCTGACCTTCGTGATGGCCTGGAACGACTTCCTGTGGCCGATCATCGCCCTGAACCAGCAGGAGCCGACGGTCCAGGTCGCCCTCAACTCTCTGGGCACCGGCTACATCCCCGACCAGGCCGTCATCATGGCGGGCGCGCTGCTCGGCACACTGCCGCTGCTGATCGCCTTCCTGCTGTTCGGCAAGCAGATCGTGGGCGGAATCATGCAGGGCGCGATCAAGGGCTGACGTCCCTGCCGTCCAGGGGCCGGGCCACCGCCGCCCCGGCCCCTGCGGCCCGCCCCTCCCTCCCCTTTTTCCTTCCGTCGGTCACCCCGACTTCCCTTGGGAGCGCTTCCATGCCTGAACCCATTACGCCCGTGGCCTTTCCCCCCAACTTCCTGTGGGGCGCCGCGACCTCCGCCTACCAGATCGAGGGGGCGGTGCGCGAGGGCGGCCGCACCCCCTCGATCTGGGACACCTTCAGCCATACGCCGGGAAAGACGGCCGGCGGCGACCACGGTGACATCGCTGTCGACCACTACCACCGCTTCCACGAGGACGTGGAGCTCATGGCCGGTCTGGGGCTGGGCGCGTACCGGTTCTCGATCTCCTGGTCGCGGGTGCAGCCCACCGGCCGGGGTCCGGCGGTCCAGGTCGGCCTGGACTTCTACCGCCGCCTGGTCGACGACCTGCTCGCCCATGGCATCAAGCCGGCCGTCACCCTCTACCACTGGGACCTCCCGCAGGAGCTGGAGGACGCCGGCGGCTGGCCGGAGCGCGACACGGCGCTGCGTTTCGCCGAGTACGCGCAGATCGTCGGCGAGGCGCTCGGCGACCGCGTGGAGCAGTGGATCACCCTCAACGAGCCGTGGTGCAGCGCCTTCCTGGGCTACGGCTCCGGTGTGCACGCCCCCGGCCGTACGGACCCGGAGGCGTCGCTGCGCGCCGCCCACCACCTGAACCTCGCGCACGGCCTCGGCGCGACGGCGCTGCGCTCGGTGATGCCTGCCCGCAACACGGTCGGGCTCAGCCTCAACTCCTCGGTGGTCCGGCCGCTCACCCAGGACCCGGCGGACCTGGCCGCGGCCCGCAAGATCGACGACCTCGCCAACGGTGTCTTCCACGGCCCGATCCTGCACGGCGCGTACCCGCAGAGCCTGTTCGCGGCGACCTCTTCGGTCACGGACTGGTCGTACGTCCTCGACGGCGACCTGCGGAAGATCAACCAGCCGCTGGACACGCTGGGCCTGAACTACTACACGCCCACGCTGGTGTCGGCCGCCCAGCCTGACCGGCAGGGCGCGCGGGCGGACGGTCACGGGGCCAGCGAGCACTCGCCCTGGCCGGCCGCCGCCGACGTCGACTTCCACCAGACCCCGGGCGAGCGCACGGAGATGGGCTGGACGATCGACCCGACCGGCCTGCACGAGCTGATCATGCGGTACAACCGGGAGGCCCCGGGCCTGCCCCTGTACATCACGGAGAACGGCGCGGCCTACGACGACAAGCCCGACCCCGACGGCCGGGTCCACGACCCCGAGCGCGTCGCCTACCTGCACGGCCACCTCTCGGCGGTCCGCCGGGCCATCTCCGACGGCGCGGACGTGCGCGGCTACTACCTGTGGTCCCTGCTGGACAACTTCGAGTGGGCGTACGGCTACGAGAAGCGCTTCGGCGCGGTGTACGTGGACTACGCGACGCTGGAGCGCACGCCGAAGTCGAGCGCGCTCTGGTACGGGCAGGCGGCCCGTACGGGCTCGCTGCCGGAGGTCGAGAGCGCCTGACCCCGGGCCCGCGGAGGCCCCCGTCCCGGGGGAGGGGGCGTCCGTCGGTCCGGAATACCAGCGCGGCCCCGCCGGGTGGGGGGGGGGCCCGGCCGGGGGGGGCGCCCCCCGGTGCTGGGTGTGGTGTTGGGGAGAGC
>NZ_JBEOWS010000494.1:0-5429 GCF_040296125.1 Streptomyces sp. NPDC002265
CTCGCCCTCTCCAGCCCGCCGATCGGCCCCGTCTACCGTGCAGTCATCGCCGAGGCGCAGGCCGATTCCGTGCTGCGGGCGACCCTGCACGAACGGTTCCTGGCCACCGTCGAGCGGAGCACCCTCGACCGGATCACCCGCGCCCAGCACACCGGTGAACTGACCGCGGAAGCGAATCTGGAATTCGCCGCCGAAGTGCTGTGCGGCACGCTGTACTACCGCAGTCTGCTGTCGACCCGCCCCATCGACGAGGACGCGGTCGACGGACTGCTGGACATGTTCATGGCCGCCTACGGAACCAGCCGTTAGGACTCAACCGCATAAGTCGGACCTGCTCTGCCGATCCGGGGACGGTGCAGGTCACCACCGCACAACAGGGCAAAGGTCGTCTGATGCGGCGCTAGCCGGCGACTCTTCCCTTCCGGATTTTTTCGCGTCCCTGCCGAAGAAGCGTCATGACGCGCTCGCCGGGCGGCGTGCCTGACCTCGTGGTCGGCGTTGCGGCAATCGGAGAGTCCGGGCAGCGCCTCGCCTGCAGCCGTGCAGCCGACGACTTTCGACGAGTGGGGCGGATTCGTACCATCCGGCTTCACCCGGACCGAGTACGTCAGCACCGACCAAACACCGTGGCAGCACAGGGTGGGGGCGACCACAAACGACGCGATCACCATGGCTTGCGTGCGGGCGCCGCCTTCGACGTGCACCTGGCATCAACGGGAAGGGCGGCTTCGTGACCCTGCACGTCCGGCCCGGGACGAGGCGGGCAGGGGCGTCGAGCGGAGCGTCGTGAGGCCCGCGGGCTGAAGCAGTCACCCAGGTGATGTGCCCCGGCACTTGGCGGCCGGGCCGGGACACATCGCCCTTCCCCCTCACCACGGGGGGACCGGGTCGTACCGTCCCCCGTGGCTGCTCAGGGCCGGGACGCCGCCGCCTTCGGCGACACGGCCGCGGGTGAGGCCGGCACGGAGCCGGGCGCCTTCGCGGCGGATGCAGCTGCGGGCTTGGGCAGCCGGATGTCGTAGACGTTCCTGGGCGTCACGATGCGGGTGACCGCCCGGGCGAACATCATGCTCGGCTCCTCGTTCTTGAAGACGACGTCACTGGTGGTGTGCACCACGAGCGTGGCCTTGGCCGCCGGAAGGTAGACCATCACCGTCTGATAGCCCGGCAGTGAGCCGTTGTGGCCGATCCATCCGTGGTTGTTGAACACTCCCAGGCCGTAGCTGAGACCCGGCAGGCCCACCGACTTCATCTTCATCCGCTCGGCCTGTGTGGCGGGGGAGAGCAGCGTGCCCTTGACCAGAGCGGAGGACCAGGACCGCAGGTCCTTCAGGTTCGAGATCATCGCCCCGGAAGGGCCCGATGCGGACGGGCGCCACTCGGTCGCGTCCACGATCGAGCCGTCCGCCGTCTGGTCGGTGTAGCCGTGGGCGCGCGGCGCCGGGAACTCGGTGCCCTTCGGCATGAATGTGTTCGTCAGGCCGGCGGGTTTGAGCACATGCCGCTTCACATAGCTGTTGAACGACTGGCCCGTCACCTTCTGTATCACCATGGACAGCAGGTGGGTGTTGGTGTTGCTGTACTGGAACTGGGTGCCGGGAGTGAAGGCGACCGGATGCTTGAAGGAGAAGGCCAGCAGCTCGTCCATGGTGAACTCATGATTCGGGTCGGCCGTGATGATTTCGCCGAAGCCCGGGTCACGCATGAAATTGAACAGGCCGCTGCGCATCTCCGCGAGGTGGCGCAGGGTGATGCGGTTTCCCTCGGGGACGCCGGGGACGTATTTCGAGATCGGGTCGTCCAGCTTTACCTTCTTCTGGTCGACCAGTTCCAGCAGTGCCGTGACCGTGAATGTCTTGGTGACACTGCCGACGCGCATGTTGAACTTCGGGGACATCGGTGCGTTCGTCGTCTTGTCGGACGTGCCGAAGGCATGCACGTAGCTGCCCTTGCCCGGCGCCCACAGGCCCACGGTCACGCCGGGTGTGCCCGTGGTGTGAAGGACATCCTTGATGGCGCTGTCGAGTTGTGCGCGTACCGCAGGGGTCAGCTGCCGCATCACAGGCTTGGCCGCAACCGGCTTCGTCGTTGCGTGGGCGGACTCGCCGGTGAAAGCCTGTGCCGCCGGGCCTGCTGCCAGCAGCGCTCCAGCGGCCACCACCACCCCGATCGCGCCGACGGTGCGACGGCGGGCCGCGTGGCGTCCCGGGTTACCGAACCAAGACGTGTGAGGCATTCTGCGCCCTTTCAGCGTGCGGGAGGCCCCTTTTCGGCCTCCCGGTCCTTCTTCCATGGTTCTGCCGGCGGACCGTCCCGCCCTCTGCCTCAGGAATGCTTTTCCGCCTCCCCCGGACGAATGAGGTGCAGGGATGCTTCTCACCCAACGGAGGAGACGGCGCGCCCCGGTGTGCGCTCACGGCACGGCGGCCGGCCTGCTGCGCACGGCCGGGGCGGGCCCGGGCGCCGCGCAGGCGGCCGCTGCTTTGGACGGCAGAGGCAGCCACGAACGTCGTGCCGCAGACCGCGTGGCGGGCCGGGGCACGACTGCCGGGCTGTCCGGCGATGCACGGTGCCGGCCCGTCACTCGGGCCAGTCGGAGTCCAGGATGATGTCGACGAAGTTCTCGCGCCGGTACCCGGGCACGTACCGCTCCAGCACATCGGCCTTGACGTTGCCGAACGTCGTCTGCGGGCGGTGGGCGATACCCTCGGTGAACTCCTTGAGGATCTGCCGCTTGAAGTCGCCTCGCGGGTGCAGGGAGACGACGTCGGCGAGATCCGATGCATGGATCTCGTCGAGGCCCAGGCCGAGGACGTCCGCCTCCACCCCGGCGGTCACGAGTGCGACCTCGGGGGCCATGTGCCAGGGAATCTCAGGGGTGGTGTGCAGTGCGATGGCCTGCCACACCAACTGGGCGTCGTCCGGGCCGATGCCGTGCTGGTGCAGGAAGCGGCGGGCCTCGTTTGCGCCGTCGATCTCGAAGCGCTGGTCGTCGCGCCGGTAACGCTGCGTCAGGCCGAGGTCGTGGAAGAGGGCGCCGACGTAGAGGAGTTCGGGGTCCGCGTACAGACCGCGGGACAGTCCGCGCAGGGATCCCCAGAAGAAGACGCGGCGGGAGTGGTGGAAGACGGTCGGTGAGGCCGCTTCCCTGACGAGTTCGGTGGCCTCACGGGCCAGTTTGCTGCCGGGCACGGTGATGCCTGCGGCCGTGGCCGAGGTGGCGGCCATGCGTTCCTCCTGTGACGGGTCGGTCGGTGTGATGGGCCCGGGGGCCAGGGAGCGGACGGCCTCGCCTTGTGTGTGGGGGCGGGGCCGTCCGCGCAGCGTGCGGACTTCAGGCCGCGGCCGCGGCCGCGGCGGTTGGGCCGGGGCGTGCAACGGTGCGGGTGTCGACATACACCGAGTCACCCAGCATGCGCTGAACGGGGCAGTGCTCGGCGATCGTTGCGAGCCCGCTGATCTGCTCCCCGTCCAGGCCACCAGAGATCTCGACGTCCTTGACGATCCGTTTGCGGGGACCGTCGTGGGAGTCCGTCCGGAGCCTGACATCGACGTGGGTGAGATCCCAGCCCTTGCGTTTTGCATACATGCGCACGGTCATCGAGGTACAGGCACCGAGTGCGCCAAGGAGCAGTTCGACCGGGGTGGGCCCGGCGTCCGTGCCGATCGGCTCGGGCTCGTCGGCGCTCAGCCGGTGCGGACCGACGCCGATCGTGGCGGCGTACGGTCCGCTCTCGCGGACGGTGACGGTTCGTCCAGGCATTGCAGCCTCCAAGCTCCTTGCGGGTACTACTGCTTGACTGCGGCCGGTGCGGCGGCAGGCTCCTGCGGTGGGACGGCCCGGCGTTCGCGCTGGACCAACGCGACGACGGCCGACACGGCCAGGAGGAATCACCGACAGCCACAGGCCCTTGGCGATGCCGCCCTCGGAGTCGGAGAGGATGCCGGAGATCAGCGGGCCGACGGCCTGGCCGACGCTGAACGCGACGGTCAGCCAGGCGATTGCGGACGTCCATGCGTGTTGCGGCAGCATGCGGCGGGCCAGCACCGTGATCGAGGTCGGCCCGGCCATGAATCCCGCTCCGAAGACGACCGCGCACACCATCGCGGCGGTCAGCCCGTCGAACAGCAGGACCGGCAGCACGCCGACCAGCACGACGGCCGACACCAGCGCCATGCCGCCGCGCAGCCGTCCGACGATCCGGCCCCACACCAGCAGGGTGGCCAGGGCACTGGCGGCGCCCAGCACGATGAAGAACCCGGCGGTGCTCCAGGTACTCATGCCCTGGTCATGCAGCAGCGCAATGACGAAGGTCATGTACGAGACGTAGCCCGCACCGAACAGGACGTACCAGATGAACGATGGGGCCATTGCGCTCAGGCCGGACCTGCGCTGCGTCCCGCTGACCGGGGGCGCCGGCGGCACTGCCTTGGCCGCCCAGGCGGCGGGTCCGGCGGCGAGCAGCGCCAGCAGGCCCATCAGGAGCCAGCCCGCGTGCCACCCGGACGCACCCCACGCGGTGAGCGCCGAGGGTACGACGATGCCCGAGACGACGACACCGATGCCGACGCCGGCCATATAGACGCCGACCAGGGCCGCCGAGCGCTGCTGGCGGCCGCCGGTGTGCACGCGCGACGCCAGGGCCGAGCCGACGACGAAGGTCACCGCGGTGGCCAGGCCGCCGACGAAGCGCAGAACCGACAGCGCCGTGAAGTCACTGCTCGGGCCGGAGCCGAGCAGCGCCAGGGCACTGATGATCATGCCCAGGACGAAGCTGCGGCCGGCTCCCAGACGCCTGGACCACCATGCGGCGCTTCCTGCGCCGATGATGTAGCCCAGTGCGGTCGCCCACGTATTCCGAACGCGGGCGAGCAGTGCCCGCTCCGAACGATTCCATCGTCTTTTCCTCGCGAACTCGAACGATCACCGGGACCGCCCGTTCGGCAGTCCCTCCTCGTGCCCCAGTGGGCCGGACACTCGACTCAACCGGGCACACGTCCTGCGCCGTGGCTGTACTGCGGGACATGCGGCTGTCACATCCGGACATCGGTCCGGCCCGCCCCTTCAGAGGGGTGAGGGCACAGAAGAAGGGGGAGCCGGTCTCCGCCCGGATGGCCGACTCCCCGTCTCTCGCACTTCATTCAACGACAGCCGTCACGCCGTCCGGCAGCACTCGCGGGGACAGGACACCCACGGATCGGGACACCCCCCGATGGGGGCCGCACTCCGGTGCCCGCCGTGTCCGGAAGTGTGGGTGCCATGTCCCGGCAGCCGACCCCCACCCGGCTCCACCCGTTGTTCCCTTCCTGTACCGCAAATTTGCCTCGCCCCACCAGGAGAAACAGCGCCGTGACCCCCTCGCCCCCGACCTTTCCTGCCGTCCAGCCCTCGCCCGGCCCCGGTCCGGTGCCCGGCACGCCCGCCGGAC
>NZ_JBEOWS010000495.1:0-5363 GCF_040296125.1 Streptomyces sp. NPDC002265
CAGCGGGCATGGATCAACGACCCGGCCAAGCGCAGGGAGTCCACACCACAAACCTCATAGCGTCACGACCGTCTCACTGGACTTGAAATCTTCCGTCCCGATACGCCTACAAGAGCCTGCGCGTGGACCGACGCACCTACAAGGCCACCATCAGCATCGACATCCTGTTGCCAGGACCCATCAGCCCATAACTTCATGACCTTGCCCAAAAGCCGGACTGGCCCGACTGCGCGGGCTGCGGCACCCGCATGGAACACCTGCTCAGCATCACCGCGACCGAGCCGGGTGGGGGCCGGTGGCTCCCCCTGGACGACCAGGATCCCCGCCAGGACAAAGCCTCGACCCCCTCCTGGCGGGCCGAGGCCGACCCTGCTGCCCTCGACACGTTCGGGCACACCATGGACCTGGGCGACCTCGGCGGTATGTACTTCTTCGTCTGCCGAATCTGCCCCGACACGCCATACACCCACCGCTACGACTGCTGAGCCCCACCCTGCCGGCCCGCGCCCGCGTCCCCACGAAACGGCCGACCACCGGAGCCTGAGGGGGCGGTGAGCGGCGGACAGTCCCGGCCAGTGCACCGGTCTGCACACCGGCGCTGGTCAGTTGACGACGTGCACTTCGCGTAGAGGGACCTGGACCTGGTCGTGCGCGACAGCTGCGCAATCGGTACGCAGTCCCTCGCGCAGCTCTGTGGCCTGGGTGGTCGGGCTCACGGTCGGGGCCCGGGCGGCGGCGGACGACGCCCTTGTTCGCACTGCTGCGCAGACGTGCTGCGGAGAGTGCACGTCGGCGACGGTGTGGACGGTGTCGCGCATGCAGGCCCCTCATTCCTTTGGTGCGCAGTCGGGTGCGCACGAAGGGGCGGTGGCTGCGCATTCGGTACGCGATTCGGCTGCGCAGCGTCTGGCCTGCATGGTCCGGCTCGTGGTCGGGGCGTGCGCAATCGTGGTCGGGCCTGTGGCCGGGACACTGCGCTGGTCTGCGCAGCCCAGGGTCACAGATGCGCGCAGTGCATCCAGCCGACTCTACGGGCAGGGTCGCGCAGCGGCCGCCATACAGGTGCTGACGGTCCGTCGCGCAGCAGGTCAGCCAGTGGTGCCGCCAGGGCCGGAACCTCTCGCAGGAACGCCGCGACAGACGGTTCCCCGGTGGCCGTGTGCAGGGCGGTGATGCGGGTCGCGATGCCGGTGGGGCCGGTGCCGTCTAGGACGAACAGCAGCCGGGGGAAGAAGGGGTAGGTGTGCCGCCACGCCTCGTGCTGTTCCTGGTGGGAGTCCGGTTGCCGTCCGGCTGGCTGGGATGTGTAGGTGTGCAGGCGGGCGTAGGTGGTGAGTGTGGCGGCGAGGCGCTCGGGCCCTGTGGTGGCCCGGTCGATCTCCACGAATGCCTGCAGCATCGCGCCCGCGTCCCCGTCATCGTCGGCGGGGCCGCGCTGGTAGTACATCAACGCGTCGGGGACGACAGCCTCTTTGCCCCCGACGGGGTGGTGGGTCTCCGGTATCCAGTCCAGCGGCTGGCATACGTCCCCGCGGCGGCGGGCGTCTTTCAGGAACGTGAGCCCCGTTTCGGTCACCGTCAGCGCGTGTCCGACCCGCAGCCGTGCGGCGGTCCGGTCGAGCACGGCTTTCGGCGGCCGCCCGCGCAGCTTGGCCAGTCGGCGCCTGGTCTGCTCAATCCGCACCTGTGGCGCGATCGCCAGATGCATCTGCTCGGTCGTGGCCATCCGGTACTGGACCAGCACGGCCAACGCCAGCCGGTCCCCAACTCCCGCGTCCACGTTCGTCATCGTCGACTGATCCCGCCCCTTGTCCATACGAGAGCGGCACCGTTTGTGTCCGGTGCCGCGCATACGGACCACGGCAGCAGCCGGCCCCGACCGGAGGACCGACCACGAAGGCCCGACCACGGTCACGATGCGACAACGCTGCCCCGACCAGGCCGAGATCCCCACCGACGTCTCTGCCGGCGACTGCCCTCGGCCTGGCGTGGTGTGGGTGGCGTATCGGCAAGGCACCATGGCTTTTTCGAGGGTGGTCGGGGGTTTGGCATCCTCCCCTGCAGACTCTCCTCGATACGAACGAAGCCGGCGGAGAGCCTGTCCCGTCCCGCCTCGACTTGCTTCTCATGGGAGGCTGCTTGACATGCCCGATCTGCCCTCGCCCGAAGAGATCGAAGCCGCCCGCACGCCCGCCGGTGGTTGGAAGCGCGACCAGCTCGCCGCCTGGGGCGTCCCGTGGCCCCCGCCCAAGGGGTGGAAGGACGAACTGACCGAGCGCTGGCAGGCCGCACGCCAGGACGGGGCACCACCGTCCCCGCCCCGTCCGGTTGCGGCCGACTTCGCGCAGGAGGCGCTCGACTTCGGCTGACCCGATGACAGCGAGGCTGGACGAGGATCACTCTGCCCGGCCCCGCTGCGCGGTGTCAGCGCGACTGGATCCAGAGGCCGCCGTACGCGACGATGGCGCCGCCGCACCTTTCCTGGCTGCCGACGGAACCCCCGGCTATCGACCAAGGAAGGTCGCAGTTCGGTCCATGGGCGGGGTTCGCCGCCGGCCAACGGTAGCCACACGTTGTGGTCGGGTCCGTGTTGTTCGAGGTCTTCCAGTACGGCGGCACCGAGCCGGACTTCGCGGGCGAGGCATGATACGAGAGGGTGCTGGGAGACCATTGCCTGCAGGTCGCTGGTCCGGTTCTCCAGCCTGACCCGGGAGGCACCGGTGAGCACGAAGAGCACACGGGGAAAGACCGGATACCAGCGCAGCCACGCAGGACCCGCGGCGGCCTGCCTGCGCCGGCCGACGGGCTGGGCCTCGTACTGGAAGAGGCGGGCGTACTCGATCAGCTTCACGGCCAGCCGCTCACTGCTCATCGTGCTGCGATCGACTTCCACGAACGCGCGCAGCTTTCGCCGGTGTTCGCTTTCGAGGATCGTGTAGTGCATCACCGCGTCGGCCACGACACGCTCTCCCTCGCCGATGGCGTGGGACACCTCAAGGGTCCAGTCCCAGGGGCCGTGCTCGTGCCCGAGCCGGCGGGCGTCTGCGGTGAAGGCAAGGTGGGCGCGTACGACGGCGAGCGTGTGCGGGGTCTTCAGTGATGCTGCCGTGGCATGCGTTCACGCGGCTACCAGTGCATGCCGAGCCGTTCGAGTTCGGCGCAGTGGGGTGGTTCTTCCGTTGCCTGGGCTGCTGACTGTGGGCCGAAGGTTTTGGTTCAGTGTCCGCCCGGGTTCTCCACGCACGGGCCGGCGGGGGCTGGTTCGGCATAGATGCCGTACACCTCGGTCACTACGTCCTGCGGGGTAATCACGGCGGAGACGCAGGCGTGACCGTTGTAGAAGGAGAGCGACACCCGCTTGTACTGGGGAGCCTCGGAGAAGACCGCGAGCCCGTTGTCTTTCCTGCAGTCCCACCTGGCCAGGACGGCCCGTACGTCCTTCTCGGCGAACTGCCCGTCTTTGCGCATCGCCTCCAGGGCCGGGCGGATCAGGCGCACGCTGGCCTCCCCGGCCGCCCGGTTCTCCGGGGAGAGTTCCGCGGACATGCGGTATGCGTGGTTCTCGTCGAAGTGCGGGTTCTCCGCGGCCGTGCCGCTGTCTGGGGCAGGTGCCGCGGCTTTCGGTGACGACGACGGGGGTGCGCTGTCGACCACCCCTTTGGCGCATTCGGGCCAGGGCGTGAACGACCGCGGGGGCGTGGTGCTGGCCGACGCCACGGGTTGGGCCCGCGCTCCGCAGGCCGTCAGGGCCCAGGCCGCCACGAGCACGGCCGGGGCGAGCGCGAAGAGCGGGAGTGTTCGGCGATCTGGCATGCGCGCATCATCTCCCAACCGGTCTGCACGGCCGCCAGCCGGGCCCCGCGTACGACGTCGGAACCGGTCGCCTCGGGCGTCATCGCGGCATACAGCTGCGGGTCGCGGATGTCCAGGCACAGAACCTGATACGGCGTCACCAGCCCCAACCGGATCGCCTCGGACAGCTTCAGCTTGTAGGCGACCGGCCCGAAGACGGGGGAGTCCTCGTCCATGGAGGCGACCAGCCGGGGGCGGTCCCCGTCGGCCTCCCACACCCGTGCGGTGGCGGTCATGTACAGCCGCCGCGCGGCCGGGATCTGCATCTGGTCACCGCAGTCCGCCGGGCCTAGCCAGATGCAGTACCGGCCCACCATCATCACCGGCTGCCTCACCGGCACAGGCCTCGCCATGAGCCCCGACGACATCACGCATTGATCCTCAGTAGTGTGCAGTGGCCATCGATAGATTGCGCAACCCGTGCGCAGGGCCTGCCGTGGTCGGGCCCGTGGTCAGGGTCCAGGCGGTCCTCCACAGGCCCCCGTATGGGGAAGCCATTCCTCTGCGGGTCACTCCGGCCGTGTCCCGTTGCCGGTGTGGTGGACGGGCAGAGCTGTTACTCACTTTCGGGTGACCGCGGTGGTGAGGGCGGGCCGGTATGGCCCGGCGGGACGGCTTCACGCGCCTTGCGCCGGGCGGTAGTTGGGGGTGCGGGGGCCGTCAGCTGCGTGGGTTGCGGTGGTGGGTGGGTGATGCATCCGAGAGTCACGTAAATGTGGGCAAGCTGTAACACGGGCCGTGTGTCTGTCGTGACTCTCTTGGGCGGCTTGCAGGGTGTGGGTGTGCGGTCGGTCGGCCGCACACCCGCACCGCACATTTAGGTTGGCCTGCAGTTTTCCTGCTGTGGCGCCTTCGGGGTGTGCCGTACGCCTTTGTGAAGGAGGGCCTTGTGTCTGTTTCCGTCTCTGCAACCGCCCGTCGTCTGACTGCTGTCACGGCTGTGGCGGCTGCCTGTGTGGGGGCGGCGGCGCTGCCGGCGTCGGCCGCCGACCACCATCACGCGGGGCGCGGTGACCGTGCCCGGGTGGTGATTTCGGATGTGCAGTACGACTCGCCGGGCCGCGACGACCGTTCCAACCGCTCGCTGAACAGGGAGTGGGTGGAGATCACCAACATCGGCCGCCGGGCGGTCGACCTGGATGGCTGGACCCTGTCGGACGAGGACGGCCACACCTACACCTTCGACGACGTCCGGCTCGAGGGGCGTGACACGGTCCGTGTCCACACCGGCGTCGGCCGCGACAGCGACACCGACCTCTACCAGGACCGGCGCAACTACGTGTGGGACAACGACGAGGACACCGCGACCCTCTACAACGACCGCGGTCGGTTCGTCGACGACGAGTCCTGGGGCCGCCACCACCGCGACGGCGGCTGGGACCACCGCCACGGCGGCTGGCACGGCCACCGCGGCGACTACCGCCGCTGACCCAGGCTGCAGGAGCCTGCGGCCGCCGACACCGGCCCAGACCCCTTATCCCGATACCCCTTGCAGGTGGTGCGCTCCTTCC
>NZ_JBEOWS010000496.1:0-5302 GCF_040296125.1 Streptomyces sp. NPDC002265
ACAGCGTCCCGTACGACATCTGGTCGGGCGCCATGAGCCCGCTCGGCTGACCCCCCCCCCCGGCCCCCCCCCCCCCCCCCCCCCCCGGCCTTGTGGCCCCCGGTGATGTACCCCCCCGCCCCCCCCCCCCCGGCCCGGCCCCGACGTGTGTCCGGGGGCTGCCGTCCTACCAGGTGTAGGCCGGGTTGACCTGCATGCACTGCGAGGTGTCCGACGCGTTGATCGCCTGTGCCGTGTCGGGCGTCTTGTCCTCGTCCGCCGGCGCCTTGTACGTCGCACCCGACCGCCAGTCCGCTCCCACCACGAGCGTCACCCCGGAGACGGCGGTGGACTTCTCCACCGCGCTCGCGGGGATGCCCAGGGCCTTCGCGACCCGCTCGGCGTCGCCCTTGAGGTCGGCGCTCGGGTAGCGGATCAGCGTGGTGGCCTCGGCCGTGGCCGCGGAGGTGTCCGCCTTGGCCTCGGTGAAGCCCTTGCCGGTCAGCAGCTCGGTCACCGCCTTCGCACGCCCGGGGACCGGGGCCAGGAGGTCGGTGGCCGTGCCGTTGCGGACCTGGACCGCGATCCGGTCGTCCGCGGCGGCCGGGTCCGCGGTCGCCGTCGCCGTGGCGGCGGGCGTCTTCTTCTTGTCCTTGCCGTCGAGGGCGATGTCCTCGCGCACCATGCGGAACAGCTTCGCGGCGTCCGCCGTGGGCTTCACGCGCGCGCCGACGTATTCGTTCGGCATCGTCGTCATCGTGATGCGGTCCGTCGGGACCTTCTTGAGCTCGTCGGCCAGGTCGTACATCTTCGTGATGGTGCCCAGGCCGTTGTCGACGGTGATCGCCTTCGTGGCCGCCTCGGCGAGGCTCTGCAACTTGGTCGGGTTGGTCAGCTTCGCGCTGGCCCGCAGCTCGCGGACCATCGAGTTCATGTACATGTGCTGCGCCTTGGCGCGCGCGAGGTCACTGCCGTCCTCGAAGCCGTACCGGGTGCGCAGCCACTGGAGGGCCTGCTTGCCCTTGACCGACGTCGTGCCCTTCTTCAGCTTCAGGCCCGAGCCGTGGCCGTCGGAGGTGTGCGAGTAGACGTTGTCGCTCACACAGACCGGGACGCCGCCTATCGCGTCCGCCATGGAGACCACACCCGAGAAGTCGATCATCATGAAGTGGTCGATGTGGATGTCGGTCAGCTTCTCCCACGTCGCCACCGTGCACCCCGGACCCCCGCGGCCCAGCGACTGGTTCGTCATCACGGTCGTGGTGCTGGCCTCGTAGACCTTGCCGGTGTTCGGGTCCGTGCACTTGGGTATGTCGAGCAGCGTGTCGCGCGGCATGCTCACGACCGACATGTTGGAGCGGTCGGCGGAGACGTGCAGCAGCATCTGGACGTCGGCGAGCGGAACGCCGCCGAAGGTCTCCTTGGCGCCGCCGAGCTTCTGGTTCTCCTCGGTGTCGCGCGCGTCCGAACCGATCAGCAGGATGTTCAGCGCGGTCTGTCCCGCGGCGTTCGCCTTCGTGCCGGCGGCTCTGTCCTTCGCGTCGCCGATGTTCAACGCATCCTTGTGGATGTTGTCGTTGAGGTGGCGGTAGTAGAGGTACCCGGCGCCGGCCGTGCCAAGTATGACCACGGCCATCACCGTCGCCGACCAGCGCAGCACACGGCGGCTGCGGCCCGCCTTCCTGGTGCCGTGCCCACCGTCCCCGTGCAGTGCCTGGTCCGACAGTTCCTGGTCCGACGGCGTGTCGTGGCCCTGCGGTGTGAGCGACATCGTGTCGTCCACCGCAGAAGCCTCCCCCCGCACAATGCTCTGCGCCAACTCCAGCCTCCCCACCCTGCGCCCGACAACGGGTCCGTCACCCGCGTCCTAAGAGACGCGTGACGGACCCGTTAGGTCACTTGGCGCACTCAACCTTGTCCGCCGTGGACGTACTGACCGTGTCCGGCACCTTTGTCGCCGCGGTCAGGGATACGCCCGCACCCTTGAAGTCCTTGCCGAGAGTCAGCGTCATCGCGGGCAGACCTTGAGAGTTGGTCACGCTCTTGCCAGGCTTCAGCGCGGATCCGGAGAGACCCATGAGCTTGGCGAGCTTGCGTGCCTGGTCGGCCTGGTCGGGCGCGTACTCCAGCGTTGTCTTGCTCAGAGTCGCCGGGGCGTTGCCCGCGTTCTCCGACTTCGTCACGCCCTCATCATTCTGCAGCCAGTTAAGTGTTTCCTGTGCGCTGCCGGCCACGGCCCCGCCGTTCAGGATCCGCACCCGCACCTCGGAGGCCGCGGACTGGGTGCCCTCGAGCCGCTTGGCGGCCGCGGCGGCCTCCTTGCTCTTGGCCGCCTTCTTCTGCGCCGCGACCTCGGTGAAGGACACGTCTTCCTTGATCATCTGGAAGATCGTGGGCGCCGTGGTCTCGTTGAGGACGACCGTGGCCTTCACCTTCTCGGCCGGGTTGTCGAGCACCGGCACCGTGGTGAACGTCAGGTTCTTGGGGTTGAGCTTGCCCATCTCCAGACCGAGGTCCTTCAGCTTGCTGATGCTGTCGAGCTGGGAGTCCACGGTCAGCGCCTTGGTGGCCGCCTCGGCCACCTTCACCATCTTCGCCGGGTTGGTGAGGGTGGAGTTGGAGTTCAGCTTGCGCATCAGCGCACTGAGGAACTGCTGCTGGAGCGTGATCCGGCTCAGGTCGCCGCCGAAGCCGACGGCGTGCCGGGTGCGCACGAAGGCGAGCGCGGTCTCGCCCTCGATGTGCCGCGTCCCCTTCTTCAGGTTCAGGTGCGAGTCGGGGTCCTTGATGTCCTTGGCGAGACACACGTCGACCCCGCCGACCGCCGTGGTCAGCGTCTTGACCGCGTTGAAGTCGGCGACCATGAAGTTGTCCGGGGTGATCCCGGTCAGCTCGGTGACCGTGCGCATGGTGCAGCTCGGCGTCCGGCCGTCCTGCCCGAGGCTGGTGTTGAAGCGGACGCCGTCCGTACCCGGGATGACCTTGGTGGTGCCGTCCGGCTGCGTGGTCGGGCAGTCCGGGATGTTCGTGATCAGGTCGCGCGGGATGCTGAGCGCGGTCGCGTTCGTCCGGTCCTTGGAGACGTGCAGCAGGATCGTGGTGTCGGCGTGGCCGACGCTGCCGGAGTCGCCGTAGCCCTTGTTGCCCGCGCCGGTGCGCTTGTCGGTGCCGATGACCAGGACGTTGATCGCCTTGTCCTTGTTGAAGCCACCGGTGCTCGCGCCGTCGTCCGGGGACGACTGGATGTTGTCGTTGAGGTGCTGGATGTAGAGGTATCCCGCTCCGGCGGCGGCGACCAGCACGAAAGCCATCGTGCCGCCGGTCCACAGCAGGACCTTCTTGGCGCGTGACTTCTTCTTCTCCGGCCGCCGTCCCCTCCGTCCGGGCGGCGGCTCCTCGGGCACGCCACGGCGCCGGCGCGGTGCCGGGATCTCGGGATCCGGCACCTCCGTCCCTCGCCCGGGCGGCGCGGCGGTACGACTGCGCGCTGTGCTCTTGCCCACATCCGAGGCACCCGCTCCGCGTGACGCGGAGCGACGAGGCCTGGGCACCGCTGATTGCGGAGTGGAAGGAGTCAGTCGCAGTTCGTATTCGCCGGTGTTCGGATTGAGTACCCACTGGTCTGCGGGGTCGATGTTGTCCGCCCGCCCACGGCCTTGCGCGTCCACGGTTGTCCGAATCCTCCGTCGGGGCCACGCGGCGCCTTCCCCCCTCAAAGGCGCTCGGGTCACGGTCACACAGTGCGCGACCCGAGGAAGGACCTCATGGGCCGGGGCACCGGATCGCTCACACTATCCGCCCAGTTCAGCGTCCGGCGACGGCGGTGACAAATTCCACGTTCCTACAAGCGGGCAATACGCCCATTTCCTTGAACTGGCGTTCGTAAATGTACGTCGCCTTGGCACGCGCTTTACTTGCAGCTGTCTTCGGCGGCCGTGTTGCCCCGGAAGACGGGCGTGGCGGACGTGGGGTCATTCAGGGCGGAATCGCCAGAATTTTTCGAAGGGTTCCGGGAGACTCTCACCGGCGCGTCCTGGCGCAGCTTCTCGAACAGGCGCTCGGCCTCGGGCTCCACGAGTTGATCGCGGTTGGCGTCGTACACGTACGACCTCCGCGGCACGGTCAGGAACTGCATGCGCCTGGCGGGGACGTCGCGCAGCCCGCGCACGAGCTCGTAGAGACCGCGCAGGCTCGCCAGGTCCGGGTCGGTGGTGAGCGACGACGTCGCCGCGTCCAGCACCGGGTAGAGCTTGCCGGGATCGAGCAGTACGTCGCTGCTCTGCACCTTGCTGACCAGCGCTCCGAGGAAGCGCTGCTGGCGGTCCATCCGGCTGGTGTCGCTGCCGTCGCCGAGCGACTTGCGGGCGCGGACGTAACCGAGGGCCTGCTCGCCGTCGAGCGTGACGCGGCCGGCCGGCAGCCGCAGCTTGGCCGCCCGGTCGGCGATGGGGCTCTTCAGGCACACCTGGACGCCGTCGACGGCGTCCACCATGTCCTTGAACCCGGCGAAGTCGACGACGGCGTAGTGGTCGACCCGGATGTCGGTGAGCTTCTCCACCGTGCGCACGGTGCAGGCCGAACCGCCCATCTGGAAGGCGTAGTTGAACATCGAGAACGTCGGCTCGGTGTGGCTGCCGTCCGGTCGCAGGCAGGAGGGCACGTCCACCATCAGGTCCCGCGGCAGGGAGACGGCGGTCGCGCTGTGCCGCCCCGCGGCCAGGTGCAGCAGGATCGTCGTGTCCGACCGCTCGGTCCCCGAGTCCCGCCCGTACTTCCCGTTCCCGGCCCCCGAACGCGAGTCCGACCCGATCAGCAGGATGTTCTGCGCGTCGTGCACGAGCGCCGTGGGCCGCTCCCGGTCGTACAGGGCGAGTTCCGCCGCGGCCGCGTCGTCGGCTCTGATGTTGCCGTTCAGCTTCGCGTACACCGTGCACCCGGCCCCGACGGCCCCGAGGACGAGCACGGCCGCCCCGATCGCCGCCCCTTGCAGCCACCGCCGGTGCCGCCGCCGTATCAGCCCGCTGCCCGACGCGGTGGCCCCCGCTCCCGGCCCGAGACAGCGCCCGGAGGACCGGGCCCCGTCGGCGCGCCGGCTCCGGACGACTTCCGCCGCGTCGTCGGTCACGTCCGGGTCCACCCCCTCATCGCGTACCAGCGTGCTGCTCCTACGACCATGGCGCGACCACCGCAGCCCTGCGGTCGGAAGTAGCCCGAACGAGCGACACCCCGGACCGGGGTCAGGGACACCCGCACGCCTGGGGAGAGGGTCCTGTCAGCCCCTCAGGGAGACGATGGCGTCCGCCCGGTCAGGGGCGCGAGGAAC
>NZ_JBEOWS010000497.1:0-5301 GCF_040296125.1 Streptomyces sp. NPDC002265
GACCCCGCGTCCCCCGCGCCCCCCGCCGCTTCGTCGTTCGTGCTCCCCGGTGGCTGCCCTGCGGGCCACGCCGCGGGGCGCGCCCCGTGCTATCCGTCGAGCCGGGCCGCCGCCGCGATGCTCTCGCCGAGCTGTCGTACGTCGGCGTCCTCGGTGGCCGACGCAAGACGGGCGGAGCGCCTGCGCAGCTCGCCGAGGGACGGGGCGCCGGGCAGCGGGCTCCAGCGGTCGTCGCCCTTCCGGAGCGCGTCGGCGAAGTAGGCGGCGGTCGCGGTCACCTGGAAGCGGGGGCTCGCGCTCCACACCGAGCGGGCGAGGGAGTCCGTCTCCAGCTGGCCGGACTCCTCGTGCGGGGCGCGGGTGGCGGGGTCGAGCCAGCGCACCGTCGCGGTGGCGAGGTGGCCGCCGGTGCCGTGCTTCAGCCGGACGGCGTACAGCGCGGTCACCGTGTGGCCGGGGCCGACCTCGCCCCCGTCCACGCGGTCGTCGCGGAAGTCGTCGTCGGCGACGCGCCGGTCGTCGTAGCCGACGAGACGGAACGCGGCGACCGTCCGGGGGTCGAAGGCGACCTGGGCCTTGGCGTCGCGGGCGGTGAGGTCGATGTTCTGCGGGAGCTGGTCGCAGAACACCTTGCGGGCGTCGTCCTCGTTCGAGACGTACACGGTGTGGCCGTCGCCCTTGTCGGCGAGGCTCTCCATCAGGGCGTCGCCGTACTCGCTGCCGACGCCGACGCCGAAGAGCGTGATGCCGTGCTCGCGGCGGGCGGTGGAGATGCGCTCCAGGATGGAGTCGGGGTCGGTGTCGCCGTTGTTGGCGAGCGCGTCGGAGATCAGCACCACCCGGTTGGTGGCGCCCTTGCGCAGGCCCTCGACGGCGGTGGCGTAACCGGTGCGCAGGCCCGCGCCGAGGTTGGTGGACTCCTGCGCCCGAAGCCGGTCGACCGCGCGGTGGACGCGGTCGCGGTGGCCGCCCAGCCGGGTCATGGGCAGGACGGTCCGGGCCTCGTCGCTGAAGGTGACGAGGGCGACGGAGTCGTCGTCGCGCAACTGGTCCGTCATCGCGCCGAGGGACTCCTGCGCCAGGTCCAGCCGGCCCGGCTCCTCCATGGAACCGGAGACGTCGATGACGAAGGTGAGCGCGGCGGGCGGCCGCTCGCCGTCCGGGTCGGCGGCGCGGGTGGCGAGGCCGACCCGGACGAGGGACCAGCCGTCCTCGCCGGTGCGGGCGCCGTCGACGGTGACCGAGAAGCCGTTGCCGTCGGGCCGCTCGTAGTCCTGGCGGAAGCTGTTGACGAATTCCTCCGGGCGGACCGTCGACGGGTCGGGGCGGCGGCCCTCGGCGAGGGAGCGGCGCGCGTAGCCGTAGGACGCGGTGTCCACGTCGAGCGCGAAGGTGGAGAGGTAGTCGGGCGCGGGGGCGATGTCACGGGCCTCGCCGTCGTCCTGCCCCTGTTCGCCGCCGCCCGAGGACGGGGCGGGGGCCGGGAATCCGCCGTTGGCGCCGTTCGAGTGGTTCGAACGGTCCGAGCTGCCCATGCTCCGGTCGTTGCCGGCGCCGCAGCCGGTGAGCAGCAGGCCGGTGGCGACCAGGACGAGCAGTGCCCCGCGCGGCCGCCGTGTTCGACAAGTCCCCATCTCCCGTGCCCCCTGTGGTCCGTGGCCGCCGCCCTCGGTGGACGGCGGCTTTCTTGACTGTGACGGCGTGGGGCGCCGGAACGTGCGGCACGGGGCGTTGCGGATGGATCTCGAACAGGGCACGGCGGGGGCCCGTCGAGACCGGCGGGTGATCCACCGGTTATCTAGGAGACCACGTCCTTGCGGGCGAAACCCCGGAAGGCCAGGGCGAACAGCACCAGGGCGTACGTTATCGACAGCGCGGTCCCCTGGATCATGCCGGACCACTCCGGGCGGGGCTGGATGGCGTCCGCCCAGGCGAACTGCCAGTGCGCGGGCAGGAAGTCGCGCCAGTCGCCGAGGGCGGTCACCGCGTCCAGGACGTTGCCGACGATGGTGAGGCCGACCGCGCCGCCGACCGCGCCGAGCGGTGCGTCCGTCTTCGTCGACAGCCAGAACGCGAGTCCGGCGGTGACCAGTTGGGACACGAAGATGTACGCGATGACGACCAGCAGGCGTTGTGCGGCGATGCCGGCGCCGAGCTCGCCGCCGGTGGGGATCTCCAGCGGGCCCCAGCCGTAGCGGGCCGTGCCGACGGCGAGGGCGACCAGCGGCAGCAGCACCATGGCGGCGAGGCTGAGACCGAGTCCGACCACGAGCTTGGACCACAGCAGGCGGGCGCGGGGCACCGGGGCCGCGAGGAGATAGCGCAGCGAGGACCAGCTCGCCTCCGAGGCCACCGTGTCCCCGCAGAACAGGGCCACCGGGATCACCAGCAGGAAGCCGGCGGAGACGAACAGGTTCACCGCGGCGAAGTTGGCGCCGGACGCGGTGGCCGTGTCCATCAGGGTGACCTCGCCGTTGCGGCCGCCGGGCTGTCCGCCGATGGCGAAGGCGACGGCCAGGACGAAGGGGAGGGCGGCGAGGATCCCGCCCATGACCAGGGTGCGGCGCCGCTTGAGCTGGCGGACCAGCTCGACCCGCAGCGGCAGGGTGCGGCCCGCCCGGTAGCCGGGGGCGACCTCCGCGGGCTGCGTACGCTCGGCGAGCGTGCTCATGCGGAACCTCCGATCAGGGTGAGGAAGGCGTCTTCGAGCCGGCGGTGCGGGCCGACCGACTCCACCGGTACGTCGAGCCGGACGAGTTCGGCGACCAGGCGGCGTGCGCTGCCGTCCTCGTCGAGCCGGACCAGGAGTCCGTCGTCGGTGCGTACGGCCGAGGCGACGCCGGGCAGCGCGGCGACCTTCTCGGCCACGGGCTCGTCGACGGGCGTGGCGGTGCCGACCAGCAGGGTGTCGCCGGAGCCGACGATGTCGCCGACCCGGCCCGCCTGGACGAGCCTGCCGCGGTCCATGACGACGAGGTGCGTGCAGGACTGCTCGACCTCCGCGAGGAGGTGGCTGGAGACGATGACCGTGCGGCCGGCGGCCGCGTACCGGATCATCACCTCGCGCATCTCGCGGATCTGGGGCGGGTCGAGACCGTTGGTGGGCTCGTCGAGGATGAGCAGGTCGGGCAGGCCGAGCATGGCCTGGGCGATGGCCAGGCGCTGGCGCATGCCCTGGGAGTAGGTGCGTACCGCGCGGGCGAGCGCGTCGCCCAGGCCGGCGATCTCCAGGGCCTCGTCCAGGTGGGCGTCCTCGGGCGGGCGTCCGGTGGCCGCCCAGTACAGCTCCAGGTTCTCCCGGCCCGACAGGTGCGGCAGGAAGCCCGCGCCCTCGACGAAGGCGCCGACCCGGGACAGCACCGGGGCGCCGGGCCGGATCGCGTGGCCGAAGACGCGGATCTCGCCGCCGTCCGGGGTGATCAGGCCCATCAGCATGCGCAGGGTGGTGGTCTTGCCCGCGCCGTTCGGGCCCAGCAGGCCCAGTACCTGGCCCTGTTCCACGCGGAAGGACAGGTCCGCGACCGCGTACCGGTCGTTCGACTTCGCGTACCGCTTGGTCAGGCCGGTGATCTGGAGGGGGACCTCGGCCAGGGCGGGGTCCGGGGCGGGGTCGGTGCCCCGCCTGCGGGCCGTCAGCAGCAGGGCGAGCGCGAGGGCGGCACCGGCCACGGGCAGCCACCACACCCAGGCGGGCAGCGCGGCGGGCGCGGTGGTGACCCCGGGGGCGGTGGGTACGCGCAGGTCGCTCTTCAGGGAGACGGTGTACGTCGCCGGGGCGGCCGGTGAGGCGTAGGCGAGGTCGGTCGAGGCGAGGACCAGGCGCAGCCGGTGGCCCTTCTGGACCTGGTGGTCGACGGCCGGGAGGGTGAGTGTCACGTCCTTGCCGGACCGGGCGCCCTCGACCCGGACGGGTGTCACGAGCTGGGCGGGCAGCACCTGCCCGGTGCCGCCCCCGCCGACGTCGTAGAGCTTGGCGAACAGCACGGCGTCGGGGCCGGTCGAGGTGACGTGGACGGTGACGGTCGGGGATCCGGTGACGGTGAGGTCGTGGGTCAGGGGCGCGGACTCGAAGGCGGCGTACTGGCCGGGGAAGTCGAGCGACACCCCGACCCCCAGGCTGGACAGCTGGGCGAGTCCGCCGCCGGCGCCGAGGCCGGGCAGCGCGGAGACCGCGGGCGGGGTGGCGCCCGCGGGGTTGTCGAAGCGCTGCTCGCGGCCGGTCAGCGCGATGGTCCTGGTGCCGTTGTCCAGGCCGGGGTAGGTGTCCGCGCTCGCGCCGCGCAGCCGGGCGGCGCCGTCGGTGGAGTCGAGGCCTCCGGTGCGGGTGACGCGGAAGGCGGGGCCGGTGTCCGTGCTCTTGTCGTTCTTGAGCCAGCGGTCGAACCAGGTGGCGACGCGGGCCTGGACGCGGTCGTTCTCCCAGTCGCCGCCGTCGTGTCCGCCGGCGATCCAGTCGACGTCGACCGGGGCGCCGTTGGCCCGGATGGCCTTGGCGGCGGCGTCGGCCTGGCCGAGGGGGAAGAGCGAGTCGGTCTGGCCCTGGACCAGCAGGGTGGGGACCTGGATGCGGTCGGCCACGGCGGCCGGGGAGCGCTCCTGGAGCAGTTCGCGGGCCTTCGCGTCCGGTGTCCCCGACTCGGCCACCCGCTGGTACATCGCGCACAGCGTGGGCTCGAAGCGGGCGCAGCCGCCGCCGGTGTTGACGAAGATGCCGGCCCACAGCTTCTTGAACACGCCGTTGGGGAACAGGGCGTCGGCGAGGTTCCAGTAGGTGACGGCCGGGGCGATGGCGTCCACCCGGTCGTCGTACCCGGCCGCCAGCAGGGAGATCGCGCCGCCGTAGGAGCCGCCCGCGACGCCCACGCGCGGGTCGCCGGCTCCGTCGAGCCGGACCTGGGGCTGCCGGGCGAGCCAGTCGATCAGCTTCGAGACGTCGGCGACCTCGCCCTCGGGGTCGTTCAGCCCGATCCTGCCCGTCGACCGTCCGAAGCCGCGCGCCGACCAGGTCAGCACCGCGTACCCGTCGCGGGCCAGGTCCTCCGCCTGGCGGCGGACGTCGTCCTTGCTGCCGCCGAAGCCGTGCGCCAGCAGGACGGCGGGGCGGCGGCCGGGGGTGGCGGTGGTGAAGTACGAGGTGTCCAGGTGCACGCCGTCCACGGTCAGGACCCGGTCGGCACGGCGTACCGGGGGAGCGTCGTCGGAGGCGACGGCGGACCAGGTCCCGGCACCGGCGAGCACGACGACGGCGGCCGGCGGGGGGCGGCCCCCCCCCGCCGGGCCCCGCCCCGCCCGCGCCGCGGG
>NZ_JBEOWS010000498.1:0-5276 GCF_040296125.1 Streptomyces sp. NPDC002265
CTGCCCTGGCTCATGTAGCTGGGCTACTCCTTCGGCTTCCGGGTGCGCTGAGCCGCGGGCCGGTTGCCGGGTGCACCCCCTGGGGGCGAGCCGACGGCTCGCCCCCTTCCCTATACCTGTCTCCCTTTACCTGTCTCCCTCTTCCCTGTCTCCGTTGTCGGGCGGCCGGGTTGAGGACGACCTCGGCGGTGTCGAACGGGAGGGCGATGTCCCGGCCCGGCCGGGTCCGGATGGGCAGGGTGCAGGAGTAGCCGACGCCGGCGACCCAGGCCGGGCCCAGGTCGGCGAAGCAGCAGGGTCGGTGACGGACGGCCGCAGCGGTTCCGGCGGCTCCACGGTCGCGCCGGGCGCGGGTGACGGGTGTGCTCTCGCTCTCTCCTCGGTCAAGAGGAGACGAAGAATCTCAGTGACCGTCCGGGCAGTTGTGCCAGGCCTTGGCCAGTGCGTCGGGGATCTGCGGGATGTCGGCGCAGCCGTGCGCGCTCCTCGGGAAGCCGTCGGTGGCGACGTAGGCCCAGCCGCCTCCCGCGGTGGCGCGGAAGTACTTGGTGACGCTGCCCTCGTCCTGCATGTTGACGAGTTCGGCCTCGCCGGCCCCGGCGGTGGGCCGGAAGCGGGTGGCGGCATAGCGGTCGGCGCCGCACTGGCCGTAGAAGAACTGCCCCGGCACCGGCTCCAGGTGGGTGAGGAGGGGGACGGCGCGCCGGTACGCCGCCGTCACGGCGGACTTCACCTCGGCGCCCACGGCCAGGTTGCGGCAGCCGGCGAAAGCGGGGGCCGTGGCCTTGGCCGGGACGGCGGGAGCGGTCGACGGCTTGGTGGCGGAGGCGGTCGACGGCTTCGTGGCGGACGCGGCCGGCGCGGCGGTGCCGGACGGGGTGGCGGTGCCGGACGGGGTGGCGGAGGCCGCAGCGTCCGAAGCGGTGCCTGCCGTGGCCGAGGCCTGCGGGGCGGGCGAGCCGGAGGCACCGGAGTCCGAACCGCCCTGACATGCGGTCAGCAACAGCAGGCCGCCCAACAGCGCTGCCATCGAAGTGCCTCTGGGAGCGGGCATGGCGAATCCCTTCTTCGACCGCGGGACATCACGGTCACGTCCGGTGTGATCGGGGTGTGCGGCCGGCTCGCGACGAACCGCCGACCTGCCCCCTACGACCACCGGTGACGGCTCCCCGGTTGCACGAGCCGGCTCTCGGAACTGTCTCGGTTTCACATACGCGGCCCGCCCCCGGGCACGGTGGTGCGCGGCCTGCCTCCGCGCCGGCGGGCACCGGTACGGAGGCAGGCCGTCGATCGACGGCCGTCAGCCGCCGACGTACGCCGAGAGGTGCTCGCCGGTGAGGGTGGAGCGGGCGGCGACGAGGTCGGCCGGGGTGCCCTCGAAGACGATCCGGCCCCCGTCGTGGCCCGCGCCCGGACCGAGGTCGATGATCCAGTCGGCGTGCGCCATGACCGCCTGATGGTGTTCGACGACGATGACCGACTTGCCCGCGTCGACGAGCCGGTCGAGCAGGCCGAGCAGATGCTCGACGTCGGCGAGGTGGAGGCCCGCGGTCGGCTCGTCGAGGACGTAGACACCGCCCTTGTCGGCCATGTGGGTGGCCAGCTTCAGCCGCTGGCGCTCGCCGCCGGACAGCGTGGTCAGCGGCTGGCCGAGGCTGAGATAGCCGAGGCCGACGTCGGCGAGCCGGCCGAGGATGCGGTGCGCGGCCGGGGTCTTCGCCTCGCCGGCGCCGAAGAACTCCTCGGCCTCGGTCACCGACATCGCGAGCACCTCGCTGATGTCCCGGCCGCCGAGGTGGTACTCCAGCACCGCCGCCTGGAACCGCTTGCCCTCGCACTCCTCGCAGAGGGTGGCGACCCCGGCCATCATCGCCAGGTCGGTGTAGACGACGCCGGCCCCGTTGCAGGTGGGGCAGGCGCCCTCGGAGTTGGCGCTGAACAGCGCCGGCTTGACGTCGTTGGCCGTCGCGAACGCCTTGCGGATCGGATCGAGCAGCCCGGTGTACGTCGCCGGGTTGCTGCGCCGGGAACCGCGTACCGGCGCCTGGTCCACCGACACCACGCCCGCGGAGGCGGGGACCGAACCGTGGATCAGCGAGCTCTTGCCGGACCCGGCGACGCCCGTGACCACACACAGCACCCCGAGCGGGATGTCGACGTCCACGTCGCGCAGGTTGTGCGCCGAGGCGCCGCGGATCTCCAGCGCGCCGGTGGGCTCGCGCACCGTCTTCTTCAGCGAGGCCCGGTCGCCGAAGTGACGCCCGGTGATGGTCCCGCCGGACCGCAGCCCCTCGACGGTGCCCTCGAAGCAGACGGTGCCGCCCGCCGTGCCGGCGCCGGGGCCGAGGTCGACGACGTGGTCGGCGATCGCGATCGTCTCCGGCTTGTGCTCCACGACGAGCACCGTGTTGCCCTTGTCCCGCAGCCTCAGCAGCAGGCCGTTCATCCGCTGGATGTCATGGGGGTGCAGACCGATGGTGGGCTCGTCGAAGACATAGGTGACGTCGGTGAGCGAGGAGCCGAGGTGGCGGATCATCTTGACGCGCTGCGCCTCGCCGCCCGACAGGGTGCCCGAGGGCCGCTCCAGCGAGAGATAGCCGAGGCCGATCTCCACGAAGGAGTCGAGGGTCTGCTGCAAGGACGCCAGCAGCGGTGCCACCGACGGCTCGTCCAGGCCCCGCACCCACTCGGCGAGGTCGCTGATCTGCATCGCGCAGACGTCGGCGATGCTGACGCCCTCGATCTTCGACGACCGGGCCGCCTCGGTGAGCCGGGTGCCCTCGCAGTCGGGACAGGCGGTGAAGGTGACCGCACGCTCCACGAACGCCCGGATGTGCGGCTGCATCGCCTCCTTGTCCTTGTTCAGCATCGACTTCTGGACCCGGGGGATCAGCCCCTCGTAGGTCATGTTGATGCCCGCGATCTTCATCCGGGTCGGTTCGAGGTACAGGAAGGCGTGCAATTCCTTCTTGGTGTACTTGCGGATCGGCTTGTCCGCGTCGACGAGCCCCGACTCGGTGTAGAGCCGGTAGTTCCAGCCGCCCGACTTGTAGCCGGGGATGGTGAGCGCGCCCTCGTTGAGCGACTTGGAGTCGTCGTAGAGCTGGGTGAGGTCGAGGTCGGTGACCGAGCCCCGGCCCTCGCAGCGCGGGCACATCCCGCCGGTGATGCTGAAGGAGCGGCGTTCCTTCACGGTCTGCCCGGCGCGCTCCAGGGTGACCGCGCCCGCGCCGCTGATCGAGGCGACGTTGAAGGAGTACGCCTTGGGCGAGCCGATGTGCGGCCGGCCGAGCCGGCTGAAGAGGATGCGCAGCATGGCGTTGGCGTCGGTGGCGGTGCCGACCGTGGAGCGCAGGTCGGAGCCCATCCGCTGCTGGTCGACGATGATCGCGGTGGTCAGCCCGTCGAGGACGTCGACCTCGGGCCGCGCCAGGGTCGGCATGAAGCCCTGCACGAAGGCGCTGTAGGTCTCGTTGATCAGCCGCTGCGACTCCGCGGCGATGGTGTCGAACACCAGGGAGCTCTTGCCGGAGCCGGAGACGCCCGTGAACACCGTCAGCCGGCGCTTCGGGATCTCGACGCTGACGTCCTTGAGGTTGTTCTCGCGCGCACCGTGCACGCGGATCAGATCGTGGCTGTCGGCGCCGTGCGACGCGGACGACTGCGCGTCCGTCCTCCTGGCCATGCTCGTCCTCTCTCCGTACGGTCGTGCGGGCCGCGTTCGCGGTCCCCCCTGTCTACCCGACCGGCCCGGCCGGCCGGGGGCGATCCGGGACGACGTCCCGCGCCGTCGCCCCGCGGGACGGGGTGGCGGCCACGGCGATCAGGCTAGGGCCGGACCGCCGTTCGGCGCTTCTCGAAAACTGCCCGTCCCGGGCGCCCGGCGAGCGGCGGCGGGCACGCGGCGCAAGCCTCACCCGTACGGGCGCCTTGGGAACTTCTTTACCCGGTGCGGTAGTTCTGGTGGCGACGGCCCGTCGCGACCCGCGCCGGGTCGCGGAGCGACGCGCGCGATCAGTGAAGGAGCGACACCGGCATGGTGTTCAAACGGCTGCTCGGGGCCATCGGTGTGGACGGCCCCTCGGTGGACACGGTTCTGGACCACGGCGCGGTGCCGCCCGGCGGGGTGCTGTCCGGGCAGGTGCACCTGCGGGGTGGCGGTTCGGCCGTCGACGTCGAGCACATCGCCCTGGAGCTCGTCGCCCGGGTCGAGGCCGAGCACGATGAGGGCGAGAGCGAGGGCTTCGTCGTCTTCGAACGGTTCGTGGTGGGCGGTGCGTTCCGGCTCGGCGAGGAGGCGTTGTTCAGCGTTCCGTTCCAGGTGACGCTGCCGTGGGAGACGCCGGTCAGCGAGCTGTACGGGCAGCAGCTGGGGATCGTGCTCGGGGTGCGCACCGAGCTCGCGGTGTCCGGGGCGCGGGACAAGGGCGACCTGGACCCGCTCGCCGTGCGGCCGCTGCCCGTCCAGGAGGCGGTCCTGGAGGCGCTCGGGCAGCTGGGCTTCGGCTTCAGGTCCGCGGACCTCGAATACGGGCGGATCGGCGGCACCGATCAGCGGCTGCCCTTCTACCAGGAGATCGAGCTGACCCCGGCGCCGCAGTACGCGCACGCCGTCGGCGAGATCGAGGTGACCTTCCTGGCCGGCCCCGACCGGACGGAGGTGATCCTGGAGGCCGACCGGCGCGGCGGCCTCTTCTCCGAAGGACACGACGCGCTGGCCCGCTTCACCGTCGGCCACCGGGACGTGCCCGGGCGGGACTGGAACACCGAGGTCGACGGCTGGATCCGGCAGCTCGTCGAGCACCGGGCGGCCCACGGCTCCGGCGCGGGGTACGGGCACTCGGCGGCGTACGGACACGGGGATCCGTACGCGCACGGGGATCCGTACCCCGGCGGGTACCAGGACCCGTACGGAAGCGGCCACGGGTACGACGAGCACGGCCGGCACGACCGCCGTCACGACGAGCACCACCGTTCCGGCCCCGGCCTGGGCACGGCCGTCGCGGCCGGTGCGGCGGGACTGGCGGTCGGTGTCGTCGGCGGGCTGGTGGCGGCGGAGGTCGTCGACGAGATCGGGGACTTCTTCGAGGGGGACGACGACGAGGGCGGGGACGACGAGGACTGAGCCGCGGCGGGGGCCGCCGGACGGGCCCCGGGCACGGGCCGAGGAGGACGGACACGCCCCCGGTTCAGCCCGCCCGGCCCGTTCCCGGTGCGTCCCGGTCGTCCTCGTCGGTCCCCTGGAGCAGCCTGCGCAGCAGTTCCGCGTCGCCGGG
>NZ_JBEOWS010000499.1:0-5262 GCF_040296125.1 Streptomyces sp. NPDC002265
GCCGAGCTGACTGATCGTCGAGTAGGCGAGGACGCGCTTGATGTCGTCCTGGGCGAGCGCCGCGAGCGCGGGCTTCCTCATCGAGGCCACCGCGTCGGCCGCGACGGCCGCGGCTTTGCGGACGTCGTCGTCGGCCCGGTGACAGAAGGCGTTGAGTTGCGGGTCGAGTTGGTCCATCCGCTCAAGACAGCGGTCGACGACCTCGACCGGGCTCACCTCCTTGCGGCGTACGGCTGCGGCGAGTTCGACGGCCGGGGTGAACGGGTCGATCGGCGGGTGCGTCACGAGGAGTCCCTTCTGGTCCGCGGTGCTTGCAGGAGCCGTCAGTGTCGGCGCGTCCGCTCCATCCCGTCTTGGACGAATGTCGCGGTAGGTTGGCGTCATGCGATCCGCAGGGCCGGCTCCCGATGCCGCGGCGGTGTGGGACATCGCCACGCCGTCCCGGCCCGGCCTGCTGCCCGGCGTCAGCATGGCCGGATTCCGGGGCCGCACCGCGGACCCCGTCGACCTGGACATCGTTCCGTATCCGGCCGTCACGGTCGCCGTCGACCTGGGCGACGGACTGCTCGCCGTCGACGACGGCAACGGCTGGCGGCAGAACGGCAGTTTCGTCCTCGGACTCGCCTCGGGCGGTGTCCGGGGCCGCGGCCGTGACATCGACTGCCTTCAGGTGCGCCTGTCGCCGCCGGTCGCGTACGCGGTGCTGGGCGGTGCCCTCGCCGAGGCGGGCGGCACGATGGTCACCCTCGACGACCTCTGGGGCCGCGAGGGCACGCGGACGCGGGAACAACTGCACGCGGCCCGTTCCTGGGAGGACCGGTTCGCGATCGCGGCGTCGGCACTCGTCCGACGGTACGAGACAGGCCGGCCGGTCGATCCCGAAGTCGCCTTCGTGTGGCGGCAGATGGTGGCGAACCTGGGCGGGGTCCGGGTCGAGCGGCTGGCGGCCGAGGTCGGCTGGAGCCGTAAGCGCCTGTGGTCCCGTTTCCGGTCCCGGATCGGTCTCCACCCCAAGCGTGCCGCCCAGTTGGTCCGCTTCGACCACGCGGCCCACCGGCTGGCCGCGGGCCACAGCGCGGCACGGGTGGCGGCGGAGATCGGCTATGCCGACCAGTCCCATCTGCACCGCGATGTCATGGCGTTCGCCGGTGTGACACCCACCGCCGTCGCGGCCGCGCCGTGGCTCGCGGTCGACGACATCGCGTGGGCCGCTCCCGCGTATCTGTCCAGATCCTGATCCGACGGTCCGCCGCGTGGCCACCGTCCGCCAGGGAGGTCGAATGAGAACCGGTGTCCGGGCGTGGTTCTGCGGCTGGTTCGTCGTGGGCGCGCTGGGCTCGCTCGGTCTGCTGACCGTGCTCACCGTCGGTCCGTATCTGCTGCCTGTCGCGATCGCGGCGGCCGTGCTGCTGGCCGTGCGGCGCGGCTCCTCGGCCGGGCTTCCGGGTCTGGTCTCCGGGCTCGGCGTACCGCTGCTGTACGTGGCCTTCCTCAACCGCGACGGCCCGGGGAACGTGTGCACCGCGACGGCCTCCGGCGAGTCCTGCGTGGACGAGTTCGACCCGTGGCCGTGGCTGGCCGCGGGCACGGTCCTCTTCCTCGCCGGGATCGTGCTCGCCCTGCTCCTGCGGCGCCGGACGGGCGGCGGAGGCCCGGCACTAGGCTGACACCGTGACGGACGTGGCGAACGAACTTCATGACGCCGAGCCGGGGTTCGGGCGTCCGAGCCTGTGGCGGCAGCGGGATTTCCTGCTGCTGTGGAGCGGCCAGACGGCCAGCGAGATGGGTTCGGCGGTCACCCAGCTGGCGTTGCCGCTGGTCGCGGTCGTCGTGCTGAAGGCGAGCACGTTCGAGGTCGGGCTGCTGACCGCCGCCACCACGGCGGCGTTCGCGCTGATCGCGCTGCCCGCGGGCGCGCTCGTGGACCGTGGCTCCAGACGATCCATCATGCTCGTCTGCGATGTCCTCCGGCTGCTGATCATCGGCTCGGTCCCGGTGGCGGCGGCCCTCGGCACCCTGACGATGACCCAGCTCTACGTCGTCGCCGCCGCGGCCGGTGTGTGCACGGTGTTCTTCGACGTCTCGTACCAGAGCTACGTGCCCTCGCTGATCGGCGCCGAGTACCGGATGGAGGCCAACGGCAGGCTGGGGACGACCCAGGCGTTCGCGCAGTTCGCGGGACCCGGCGTGGGCGGGGGACTGGTCGCGGTGCTCGGTGCGGCGGGAGCGATGGCCGCCGACGCGATCTCGTACGCGGTCTCCGTCACCGCGCTCTTCGGCATCAGGACGCGCGAGGAGCCGCCGCCCGCGCGGCGGCCCGACGAGACGCTGCGCGGCCAGATCGCCGAGGGACTGCGATTCGTCGTCGGGCACGAGGTGCTGCGCAAGGTCGTGGCGTGCACGGGCACCGCGAACCTGTTCAGCGGCATGAGCACGGCCCTGGAGATGGTCTTCTTCGTCCGGGTGCTGCACATACCTCCCGCGCTGATCGGGCTGATCACGGCGGGTACGGCCGTGGGCGGGATCGTCGGGGGCGCCCTCGCCGGCCGGCTCGCCAGGAAGATCGGCTCGGCGCGGATCATCTGGATGTCGATGCTGGTGTTCAGCGCGCCGCAGATCGTCGCGGTGGCGGCCTGGCGCGGCTGGGGTGTGCTGCTGGTCCCGCTGGGCTGGGGCACCGCGTACTTCGCCGGGATGGTCTACAACGTCGCGCAGCTCAGCTACCGGCAGTCGGTGACGCCTCCCGAGCTGATGGGCCGGATGAACGCGGCCGTCCGCTGGGTCGTGTGGGGCACGCTGCCGCTCGGCGGCATTCTCGGCGGAGTGCTCGGCACACAGATCGGCGTGCGGCCCACGCTCGCCCTGGCACTGGTCGGTTCGTGGGCGGCCGGCTGGTTCGTGTTCTTCTCCCCGCTGCGCCACCTGCGCGATGTCCCCGCACCCGCCGTCTGACGGAGCCGCAGTTGCCGCCGGAGTGAGTGCCAGATCCATCATGCCTGGTCGAAGGCCGTTTGCGGTAGGACGGAGCGCACGTCCGTCCGGACTTGTCGCGGCTGGTGGCCTGCCCGCAGACTCGTCGTCATCCACTCCTCGACGTTCGTGTCGGCAACCGTCCTCGGCTGCCGGCGCGTTCGCCGTGCTGTCTCGTCGTGCGACGGGTGCGGGTCGGGGGTGCGGGAACGAAGGGGGATCGATGGATCAGGAAATGGTCATGCGGGCGAGGGTGCGGCTGCTCAGCGCCAACGAGCGGGTGGTGCGTGGCACCGAAGGGCTGTGGATCTACCGCCTGTTGACGCAGGTCGAGCCGGAGGCGTACGGGTCGAAGCTGGCGTACGTCCTGGTGGCGGCCAGCGCGTCGGCGCAGGTGCGGGACCTGCCTCGGCAACGGCTGGCGCTGCTGGACGAGGCGGTGGCGGTGGCGACGGCCCTCGACACCGCGAATCCCTACCGGGCCAAGATGCTGGCGCGAGCCCTCGAGGCCCGGCGGGAACTGGACGGGCACGGAGCGATGTGACAGGACGGGCGATGTGACAGGGCAGGCGATGTGACAGGACTGGCGATGTGACAGGGGACGTGGCAGGACGGGAGGCGTAGCAGGGCAGGCGATGTGACAGGACCAGGCCGGGGCCCCGGCCTGGTCCTCGTCGCGCTAGCCTGCGTCGTCATGACGCGCTCCTGGAACTTGGCGATTCCCTTCGGGCTCTGCGGTGTGGTCCTCGGTGCCGGTCTGTTCCTGGGCGGGAGCCCCGGGGCCGCAGCGGCGCTTCTGCTGTTGTTCGGGCTGCTCGCAGCCATGAACTCGCCGCTGGTGTTCCCGCGGTCGATCGGTGCGGTGGAGGCACGACGCCGCAGTGCGGCCGACGGCCGGCCGGTCGTCTATTGGCGGCCGGGCTGCACGTACTGCCTGCGCCTGCGGCTCCGGCTGGGGCGCAGCGCCCGCACCCTGCACTGGGTCGACATCTGGCGTGACCCGGAAGGGGCCGCGGCGGTGCGGGAGGCCAACGGCGGCAACGAGACCGTGCCGACCGTCGTCGTGGCGGGCCAACCGCACACCAACCCCGATCCCGCGTGGCTTCGGGGGAAGATCTCCGCTTCCGGGTGAGCCCGGACGACATGCCCCGGCACCCGAGCCGGTTGGCCCGGGTGCCGAGGGCGGTCACTTCGGGTCGCGTCTGAAGGAGGCGGTCGACCAGCGGTAGCCGAGTGCCGCGAGCACCAGGCACCAGGCCACGGCGAGCCAGCCGTTGTTGCCGATCTCCGTGCCGAGGAGGAGGCCGCGGAGGGTCTCGATGGCGGGGGTGAAGGGCTGGTACTCGGCGATGGGCCGGAACCAGCCCGGCATCGCGTCGATCGGGGTGAAGGCGCTGGAGACGAGCGGCAGCAGGATCAGCGGCATGGCGCTGTTGCTGGCGGCCTCGGCGTTGGGGCTGGCCATCCCCATGCCGACGGCGATCCAGGTGAGCGCCAGGGCGAACAGCGTGAGCAGTCCGAACGCCGCCAGCCACTCCAGCACGGTGGCGTCGGTGGAGCGGAAGCCTATGGCCACGGCGACGGCTCCGACGAGGACGACGCTGGCCACCGACTGCATGACACTGCCGACGACGTGCCCGATGAGGACCGAGCCGCGGTGGATGGCCATGGTGCGGAAACGGGCGATGATCCCCTCGGACATGTCGGTGGCGACGGACACGGCGGCGCCGATGACGGTGCTGCCGATGGTCATCAGCAGGATGCCGGGGACGATGTAGGCGATGTAGGCGGAGCGGCCCGAACCGCCGGCGGCGAGCCCCGCGCCCATCGTGTTGCCGAAGATGTAGACGAACAGCAGGAGCAGCATCACCGGGGTGAGCAGCAGGTTCAGCGTGAGCGAGGGATAGCGGCGGGCGTGCAGGAGGTTGCGGCGCAGCATGGTGCTGGAGTCGCGCACGGCGAGAGAGAAGGCGCTCATCGGGCAGTCTCCTTGGACTGGACGGTCTGGGCGGGCACTCCGGCGTTGCCGGTGAGGGCGAAGAAGACGTCGTCGAGGTCGGGCGTGTGCACGGTCAGTTCGTCGGCCTCGATGCCGGCGGTGTCCAGCCGGTCGAGGATCGCGCGCAGTTCGCGCTGACTGCCGTCGCTGGGGAGCTGGAGCGCCAGGGCCTCGTCGGCGCGGGTGACGTCGCGCAGGGCGGCGGCGGCCGCCTGGTAGGCGCCCGGGCCGGTGTATCGGAGCCGGATTTTCCCGGCGGGGCAGAGACCCATCAGCACGTGGGCGCATCCCAC
>NZ_JBEOWS010000500.1:0-5254 GCF_040296125.1 Streptomyces sp. NPDC002265
GGAACCGGCGCAGGGGTCCCGGGGCCCAGTCAGGTGGCGGGTCGGTGCGACCGACCCGCCGCTGTCCTCAGACGCGGCGCAGCACGGCGACGACCTTGCCGAGGATGGTCGCGTCGTCGCCGGGGATCGGCTCGTAGGCCGCGTTGTGCGGGAGCAGCCAGACATGGCCGTCCTCGCGCTTGAAGCGCTTGACGGTGGCCTCGCCGTCGAGCATCGCCGCGACGATGTCGCCGTTCTCGGCGACGGGCTGACGGCGGACGGTGACCCAGTCGCCGTCGCAGATCGCGGCCTCGATCATCGAGTCGCCGACGACCTTCAGGACGAACAGCTCACCGTCGCCGACCAGCTGCCTCGGGAGCGGGAAGACGTCCTCGACGGACTCCTCGGCGAGGATCGGGCCACCGGCGGCGATACGGCCCACCAGCGGGACGTACGACGCGGCCGGCTTGCCCGCGGTGTCCGTGGGCTGCACGGAGGCGGCCTGGTCGGAGCCGCGTACCTCGTACGCGCGCGGGCGGTGCGGGTCGCGCCGCAGGAAGCCCTTGCGCTCCAGTGCCATGAGCTGGTGTGCGACCGACGAGGTGCTGGACAGGCCGACCGCCTGGCCGATCTCCCGCATCGACGGCGGGTAGCCCCGCCGCTGCACCGAGTCCCTGATGACCTCGATCACCCGACGCTGTCGGTCGGTGAGTCCCGAGCTGTCCGCCCGGATCCCTGGAGGTCGGCCCGGCAGGGAGCGCTTGTGCCCCTCGGGACTCGTGGCTTCGTTCATCGCATGCACCGGCTCGAGTCGGCCCTGGGAGCGGTCCTGGTCAGTGATGGTGGCACTGTCTGCGGTGGTGGTCACGTCGGCCCCTCTCGATGGTCTCCCTGCTGGACAACGGTAGTTGCTTTCGAAAGGTTGCGCCAAACACACGTTCGAGTGAAAAATCGCGGATTCACTGCCGCGATCATGTGTCTGGGTGTATGGCTGACGCGCTGCCCGGCGGGTGGAAGGGCCGCTCGTTGTACCCTTCTTCGTCGGGGTCGACGACCTGCCGGGGTGTCGCCCCAGTCTGCCATCCGCGGTCCCGCCGACCGTGAAGCGCTCGTGTCTCCGTGCAGGAGTGCCGTGCCCCTCCGTGTGTGGCTCACGCTATCCCTGTCGGTGCCGAAACGGTACGTCCGTGTCCCCCGTTCGCCGCGTACGGCGCCCGCGCATCCGGGTGAAGAGCCGGGGCCGCGCGTCCTGCGAGGTGGTACGGGCGTCCGGCACGTGCCAATCCTCACCCCACACACATGTTCGGCGTGTTTGTATGAGTCGAGCCCCACATCTAGTGGTTGGATTGCTGTCGTGGCCCAGAAGTTGTGGTCCCATGGGTCTCGCGCCCCTCGGTCATCGCCTATGCTTGGGGCTGCTTCGAGGGGTCCGGGAGGGCCGTCGAGGCTGTTGAGTCTGCTGTGAGGAGGGTTCGGAGTTCATGCACTGCCCCTTCTGCAGGCACCCCGACAGTCGCGTCGTCGACAGCCGTACCACCGACGACGGCACGTCGATCCGCAGGCGCCGCCAGTGCCCCGACTGCTCCCGTCGTTTCACGACCGTGGAGACATGCTCGCTGATGGTGGTGAAGCGGTCCGGGGTCACCGAACCGTTCAGCCGGACCAAGGTCATCAACGGCGTGCGCAAGGCGTGCCAGGGGCGGCCGGTCACCGAGGACGCGCTCGCGCAGCTCGGCCAGCGGGTCGAGGAGGCCGTGCGGGCCACCGGGAGCGCCGAGCTGACCACCCACGACGTGGGACTGGCCATCCTCGGCCCGTTGCAGGAACTCGACCTCGTCGCGTACCTGCGATTCGCCTCGGTCTACCGCGCCTTCGATTCGCTCGAGGACTTCGAGGCCGCGATCACGGAACTGAGGGAACACACCGGACACCCCGCTGCGGTCAACGAGGACCGCGAGGGCTGCGAGTGCCGCGAGGGCGGCGCGGTCGCGGGGGGCCGGGAAGACCAGCGCGGGCGCGGCGGGACCGGTCAGGTCCCCGAGCCCGCCCCCGTCGCCGACTGACCGGCGGGCCGGAACCGGGCGGAGGCACCGGAACCGGCCGGCGGCGGCGATCCAAGACTTGTTGCGGGCGGCGGTACGAGGGTGCCCGCAACACCAGAGAGAACACCGTGCCACGGGAACATCGGGGCACTTCAGGGCGTTTTGCCCGTAATGGGAGGCGGCATGACAGAGACGGCGAGCGGTCCGGCACGGAGTTCCCGCGCCAAGGGCACCAAGGCGAACAAGGGGCTGCGTGTCGAGCGCATCCACACCACTCCCGGCGTGCACCCGTACGACGAGGTGGCCTGGGAGCGCCGTGACGTCGTCATGACCAACTGGCGCGACGGCTCGATCAACTTCGAGCAGCGTGGCGTCGAGTTCCCCGACTTCTGGTCGGTGAACGCGGTCAACATCGTCACCAGCAAGTACTTCCGGGGCGCCGTCGGCACCCCGCAGCGCGAGACCGGTCTCAGGCAGCTGATCGACCGCATCGTGAAGACGTACCGGAAGGCCGGCGAGGACCACAAGTACTTCGCCTCGCCCGCCGACGCCGAGATCTTCGAGCACGAGCTGGCGTACGCCCTCCTGCACCAGATCTTCAGCTTCAACAGCCCTGTCTGGTTCAACGTGGGCACCCCGCAGCCCCAGCAGGTCTCCGCCTGCTTCATCCTGGCCGTCGACGACTCCATGGAGTCGATCCTCGACTGGTACAAGGAAGAGGGCATGATCTTCAAGGGCGGCTCCGGCGCCGGCCTGAACCTCTCCCGCATCCGCTCCTCCAAGGAGCTGCTCTCCTCCGGCGGCAACGCCTCCGGCCCGGTCTCCTTCATGCGCGGTGCCGACGCCTCCGCCGGCACGATCAAGTCCGGTGGTGCCACCCGCCGCGCCGCGAAGATGGTCATCCTCGACGTCGACCACCCCGACATCGAGGACTTCATCGAGACCAAGGTGAAGGAGGAGGAGAAGATCCGCGCCCTGCGTGACGCGGGCTTCGACATGGACCTGGGCGGCGACGACATCACGTCCGTCCAGTACCAGAACGCCAACAACTCGGTCCGCGTGAACGACGAGTTCATGAAGGCCGTCGAGACCGGCGGCAAGTTCGGCCTGCGTGCCCGTATGACCGGCGAGGTCATCGAGGAGGTCGACGCCAAGTCCCTGTTCCGGAAGATGGCCGAGGCCGCCTGGGCCTGCGCCGACCCGGGCATCCAGTACGACGACACGATCAACCAGTGGCACACGTGCCCGGAGTCCGGTCGTATCAACGGCTCGAACCCGTGCAGCGAGTACATGCACCTGGACAACACGTCCTGCAACCTCGCTTCGCTGAACCTGATGAAGTTCCTCAAGGACGACGGCAAGGGCCACCAGTCCTTCGACGTCGAGCGCTTCGCCCAGGTCGTCGAGCTCGTCATCACCGCGATGGACATCTCCATCTGCTTCGCGGACTTCCCGACCCAGAAGATCGGCGAGAACACGCGCGCGTTCCGCCAGCTCGGCATCGGCTACGCCAACCTCGGCGCCCTGCTGATGGCGACCGGCCACGCGTACGACTCCGCGGGCGGCCGCGCCCTCGCCGGCGCGATCACCTCCCTGATGACCGGCACGTCGTACCGCCGTTCGGCCGAACTGGCCGCGGTCGTCGGCGCGTACGACGGCTACGCCCGCAACGCCGACGCCCACCAGCGCGTCATGAAGCAGCACGCCGACGCCAACGGCACGGCCGTCCGCATGGACGACCTGGACACCCCGATCTGGGCCGCCGCCACGGAGGCCTGGCAGGACGTCGTCCGCCTCGGCGAGCAGAACGGTTTCCGTAACTCCCAGGCGTCGGTCATCGCCCCGACCGGCACCATCGGTCTCGCGATGTCCTGCGACACCACCGGCCTGGAGCCCGACCTCGCCCTGGTCAAGTTCAAGAAGCTGGTCGGCGGCGGCTCGATGCAGATCGTCAACGGCACCGTCCCGCAGGCCCTGCGCCGCCTGGGCTACCAGGAGGAGCAGATCGAGGCGATCGTCGCCCACATCGCCGAGCACGGCAATGTCGTCGACGCCCCCGGCCTCAAGCACGAGCACTACGAGGTCTTCGACTGCGCCATGGGCGAGCGCTCCATCTCCGCGATGGGCCACGTCCGCATGATGGCCGCGATCCAGCCGTGGATCTCGGGCGCCCTCTCCAAGACGGTCAACCTCCCCGAGACCGCCACCGTCGAGGACGTCGAGGAGGTCTACTTCGAGGCCTGGAAGATGGGCGTCAAGGCGCTCGCCATCTACCGCGACAACTGCAAGGTCGGCCAGCCCCTCTCCGCGAAGACCAAGGAGAAGGAGAAGGCCGAGGTCACGGCGAAGGCCGAGGACACCATCCGTACCGCGGTCGAGAAGGTCGTCGAGTACCGCCCGGTCCGCAAGCGCCTCCCGAAGGGACGTCCCGGCATCACCACGTCCTTCACCGTCGGCGGCGCCGAGGGCTACATGACCGCCAACTCCTACCCGGACGACGGTCTCGGCGAGGTCTTCCTGAAGATGTCCAAGCAGGGTTCCACCCTCGCGGGCATGATGGACGCCTTCTCCATCGCGGTCTCCGTCGGCCTCCAGTACGGCGTGCCCCTGGAGACGTACGTCTCGAAGTTCACCAACATGCGCTTCGAGCCGGCCGGCATGACGGACGACCCGGACGTGCGGATGGCGCAGTCGATCGTCGACTACATCTTCCGCCGCCTGGCGCTGGACTTCCTGCCCTTCGAGACCCGCTCCGCGCTCGGCATCCACTCCGCCGAGGAGCGCCAGCGCCACCTCGAGACCGGCTCCTACGAGCCGACCGAGGAGGAGGAGATCGACGTCGAGGCTCTGGCCCAGTCCGCTCCGCGCCAGACGGACCTGAAGGCCGTCGCCGCGCCGAAGGCCGAGGTGCCCGCGCCGGCCGCTCCCAAGCAGGTCCACACCAGCGCCGAGCTGGTGGAGATGCAGCTGGGCATCCAGGCCGACGCCCCGCTGTGCTTCTCCTGCGGCACGAAGATGCAGCGGGCCGGCTCCTGCTACATCTGCGAGGGCTGCGGCTCGACCAGCGGTTGCAGCTGACCGACGGGCCAGGCGTCAAGTGCCCTGAAACGCTGGGGCATTTGACGCCGGGTTCCTGAGAAGAGGGGGGGGGGGCGGCGCGGGGGGGCCCCCCCACCCGACCGCAACCCGCAGCCCCCCGGCGGGGGGGGGTGGGGGGGGGGGGCCGCCCCCCC
>NZ_JBEOWS010000501.1:0-2381 GCF_040296125.1 Streptomyces sp. NPDC002265
GGGTGAGTACAAAGGAAGCGTCCGTTCCTTGAGAACTCAACAGCGTGCCAAAAATCAACGCCAGATATGTTGATACCCCGTCTCCGGCCGATCGGCTGGGACGAGGTTCCTTTGAAATAAACACAGCGAGGACGCTGTGAACCGCCGGATCATTCCTCCGGTGGTTCCGCTCTCGTGTGTGTGCACCGGATTACCGGTAAACATTCACGGAGAGTTTGATCCTGGCTCAGGACGAACGCTGGCGGCGTGCTTAACACATGCAAGTCGAACGATGAAGCCCTTCGGGGTGGATTAGTGGCGAACGGGTGAGTAACACGTGGGCAATCTGCCCTTCACTCTGGGACAAGCCCTGGAAACGGGGTCTAATACCGGATAACACTCCCACTCGCATGGGTGGGGGTTAAAAGCTCCGGCGGTGAAGGATGAGCCCGCGGCCTATCAGCTTGTTGGTGAGGTAACGGCTCACCAAGGCGACGACGGGTAGCCGGCCTGAGAGGGCGACCGGCCACACTGGGACTGAGACACGGCCCAGACTCCTACGGGAGGCAGCAGTGGGGAATATTGCACAATGGGCGAAAGCCTGATGCAGCGACGCCGCGTGAGGGATGACGGCCTTCGGGTTGTAAACCTCTTTCAGCAGGGAAGAAGCGAAAGTGACGGTACCTGCAGAAGAAGCGCCGGCTAACTACGTGCCAGCAGCCGCGGTAATACGTAGGGCGCAAGCGTTGTCCGGAATTATTGGGCGTAAAGAGCTCGTAGGCGGCTTGTCACGTCGGGTGTGAAAGCCCGGGGCTTAACCCCGGGTCTGCATTCGATACGGGCTAGCTAGAGTGTGGTAGGGGAGATCGGAATTCCTGGTGTAGCGGTGAAATGCGCAGATATCAGGAGGAACACCGGTGGCGAAGGCGGATCTCTGGGCCATTACTGACGCTGAGGAGCGAAAGCGTGGGGAGCGAACAGGATTAGATACCCTGGTAGTCCACGCCGTAAACGGTGGGAACTAGGTGTTGGCGACATTCCACGTCGTCGGTGCCGCAGCTAACGCATTAAGTTCCCCGCCTGGGGAGTACGGCCGCAAGGCTAAAACTCAAAGGAATTGACGGGGGCCCGCACAAGCAGCGGAGCATGTGGCTTAATTCGACGCAACGCGAAGAACCTTACCAAGGCTTGACATACACCGGAAAGCATTAGAGATAGTGCCCCCCTTGTGGTCGGTGTACAGGTGGTGCATGGCTGTCGTCAGCTCGTGTCGTGAGATGTTGGGTTAAGTCCCGCAACGAGCGCAACCCTTGTTCTGTGTTGCCAGCATGCCCTTCGGGGTGATGGGGACTCACAGGAGACCGCCGGGGTCAACTCGGAGGAAGGTGGGGACGACGTCAAGTCATCATGCCCCTTATGTCTTGGGCTGCACACGTGCTACAATGGCCGGTACAATGAGCTGCGATACCGTGAGGTGGAGCGAATCTCAAAAAGCCGGTCTCAGTTCGGATTGGGGTCTGCAACTCGACCCCATGAAGTCGGAGTTGCTAGTAATCGCAGATCAGCATTGCTGCGGTGAATACGTTCCCGGGCCTTGTACACACCGCCCGTCACGTCACGAAAGTCGGTAACACCCGAAGCCGGTGGCCCAACCCCTTGTGGGAGGGAGCTGTCGAAGGTGGGACTGGCGATTGGGACGAAGTCGTAACAAGGTAGCCGTACCGGAAGGTGCGGCTGGATCACCTCCTTTCTAAGGAGCACTTCTTACCGATCCCTTCGGGGTGAGGTCAGAGGCCAGTACATCAGCGAACGTCTGATGCTGGTTGCTCATGGGTGGAACGTTGATTATTCGGCCGGTTGTCTCGGGTCGGAGGCTGCAAGTACTGCTCTCAGGAGCGTGGAAAGCATGATCTCCGGACGGATACCGGTCGGGCACGTTGTTGGGTATCTGAGGGTACGGCCGTATGGCTGCCTTCAGTGCCGACCCCAGTGCACTTGAATCTACTGGTTCGGGGTGATGGGTGGTTGGTCGTTGTTTGAGAACTGCACAGTGGACGCGAGCATCTGTGGCCAAGTTTTTAAGGGCGCACGGTGGATGCCTTGGCACCAGGAACCGATGAAGGACGTGGGAGGCCACGATAGTCCCCGGGGAGTCGTCAACCAGGCTTTGATCCGGGGGTTTCCGAATGGGGAAACCCGGCAGTCGTCATGGGCTGTCACCCATACCTGAACACATAGGGTATGTGGAGGGAACGCGGGGAAGTGAAACATCTCAGTACCCGCAGGAAGAGAAAACAACCGTGATTCCGGGAGTAGTGGCGAGCGAAACCGGATGAGGCCAAACCGTATGCGTGTGAGACCCGGCAGGGGTTGCGCATGCGGGGTTGTGGGATCTCTCTTTC
>NZ_JBEOWS010000501.1:2477-5159 GCF_040296125.1 Streptomyces sp. NPDC002265
CCATCTCGTGACTGCGTGCCTTTTGAAGAATGAGCCTGCGAGTTTGCGGTGTGTTGCGAGGTTAACCCGGGTGGGGAAGCCGTAGCGAAAGCGAGTCCGAACAGGGCGATTCAGTAGCACGCTCAAGACCCGAAGCGGAGTGATCTAGCCATGGGCAGGTTGAAGCGGAGGTAAGACTTCGTGGAGGACCGAACCCACCAGGGTTGAAAACCTGGGGGATGACCTGTGGTTAGGGGTGAAAGGCCAATCAAACTCCGTGATAGCTGGTTCTCCCCGAAATGCATTTAGGTGCAGCGTCGTGTGTTTCTTGCCGGAGGTAGAGCACTGGATAGGCGATGGGCCCTACCGGGTTACTGACCTTAGCCAAACTCCGAATGCCGGTAAGTGAGAGCGCGGCAGTGAGACTGTGGGGGATAAGCTCCATGGTCGAGAGGGAAACAGCCCAGAGCATCGACTAAGGCCCCTAAGCGTACGCTAAGTGGGAAAGGATGTGGAGTCGCACAGACAACCAGGAGGTTGGCTTAGAAGCAGCCACCCTTGAAAGAGTGCGTAATAGCTCACTGGTCTAGTGATTCCGCGCCGACAATGTAGCGGGGCTCAAGCGTACCGCCGAAGTCGTGTCATTCACACAATAGGGCCAACGCCTGTGTGGATGGGTAGGGGAGCGTCGTGTGCCGGGTGAAGCTGCGCCGGAAGGCAGTGGTGGACGGTTCACGAGTGAGAATGCAGGCATGAGTAGCGATACAAACGTGAGAAACGTTTGCGCCGATTGACTAAGGGTTCCTGGGTCAAGCTGATCTGCCCAGGGTAAGTCGGGACCTAAGGCGAGGCCGACAGGCGTAGTCGATGGATAACCGGTTGATATTCCGGTACCCGCTGTGAAGCGTCAAACATCGAGCATCGTGATGCTAAGGCCGTGAAGCCGTTCCGGACCCTTCGGGGAAAGGAAAGTGGTGGAGCCGCCGGCCCAAGCGGTTAGTAGGTGAGTGATGGGGTGACGCAGGAAGGTAGTCCATCCCGGGCGGTGGTTGTCCCGGGGTAAGGGTGTAGCCCGAGTGGTAGGCAAATCCGCCACTCATACAGGGTGAGACCTGATGCCGAGCCGATTGTGGTGAAGTGGATGATCCTATGCTGTCGAGAAAAGCCTCTAGCGAGTTTCATGGCGGCCCGTACCCTAAACCGACTCAGGTGGTCAGGTAGAGAATACCGAGGCGTTCGGGTGAACTATGGTTAAGGAACTCGGCAAAATGCCCCCGTAACTTCGGGAGAAGGGGGGCCACGTCTGGTGATGAGCTTCGCGCTCTGAGCTGGGGGTGGCCGCAGAGACCAGCGAGAAGCGACTGTTTACTAAAAACACAGGTCCGTGCGAAGCCGTAAGGCGATGTATACGGACTGACGCCTGCCCGGTGCTGGAACGTTAAGGGGACCGGTTAGTCAAACTTCGGTTTGGCGAAGCTGAGAACTTAAGCGCCAGTAAACGGCGGTGGTAACTATAACCATCCTAAGGTAGCGAAATTCCTTGTCGGGTAAGTTCCGACCTGCACGAATGGCGTAACGACTTCTCGACTGTCTCAACCATAGGCCCGGTGAAATTGCACTACGAGTAAAGATGCTCGTTTCGCGCAGCAGGACGGAAAGACCCCGGGACCTTTACTACAGTTTGATATTGGTGTTCGGTTCGGCTTGTGTAGGATAGCTGGGAGACTGTGAAAGCCATACGCCAGTATGGTGGGAGTCGTCGTTGAAATACCAGTCTGGTCGTGCTGGATGTCTAACCTGGGTCCGTGATCCGGATCAGGGACAGTGTCTGATGGGTAGTTTAACTGGGGCGGTTGCCTCCTAAAGAGTAACGGAGGCGCCCAAAGGTTCCCTCAGCCTGGTTGGCAATCAGGTGTTGAGTGTAAGTGCACAAGGGAGCTTGACTGTGAGACCGACGGGTCGAGCAGGGACGAAAGTCGGGACTAGTGATCCGGCGGTGGCTTGTGGAAGCGCCGTCGCTCAACGGATAAAAGGTACCCCGGGGATAACAGGCTGATCTTCCCCAAGAGTCCATATCGACGGGATGGTTTGGCACCTCGATGTCGGCTCGTCGCATCCTGGGGCTGGAGTCGGTCCCAAGGGTTGGGCTGTTCGCCCATTAAAGCGGTACGCGAGCTGGGTTTAGAACGTCGTGAGACAGTTCGGTCCCTATCCGCTGCGCGCGCAGGAATATTGAGAAGGGCTGTCCCTAGTACGAGAGGACCGGGACGGACGAACCTCTGGTGTGCCAGTTGTTCTGCCAAGGGCATGGCTGGTTGGCTACGTTCGGGAGGGATAACCGCTGAAAGCATCTAAGCGGGAAGCCTGCTTCGAGATGAGTATTCCCACCCACTTGATGGGGTAAGGCTCCCAGTAGACGACTGGGTTGATAGGCCGGATCTGGAAGCCCAGTAATGGGTGGAGGTGACCGGTACTAATAGGCCGAGGGCTTGTCCTCAGTTGCTCGCGTCCACTGTGTTGGTTCTGAAACCACGAACAACCCCGCGTTTGTCACAGAGCGTGGTGCGGTTGACAGTTTCATAGTGTTTCGGTGGTTATAGCGTGAGGGAAACGCCCGGTTACATTCCGAACCCGGAAGCTAAGCCTCACAGCGCCGATGGTACTGCAGGGGGGACCCTGTGGGAGAGTAGGACGCCGCCGAAC
>NZ_JBEOWS010000502.1:0-5152 GCF_040296125.1 Streptomyces sp. NPDC002265
ACCAGATACGACAAGACCGCCACCTCCTACGAGGCAGCGGTCAGTCTCGCGTCATTCCTGCTCTGGGCAAGATCCGTTTGAAGACGGACCCTAGGAGCTGTCCGGTCGATCACGTGTAGTGACGCCGGCCTCGGCTTCTCGCAATCGGGGCGGCCCCGCGATGATGTGACGTATGGATGCTGCTGAAGACCCTGTAGCCATGGTTGCGTGCCTGCGGGAGGAACATCGGAACGAGCCGTGGAACCCCAGGTGGAACGACCTTGAGGTGGCGGGCGTCGATCTGGTGTCGCTCGACACCAGGCTGGAGGGCTGCGCGTACATGTGGGTCGCCAACGACGGTTCCCTCCATGAGCAGGGGATGGCAACTGTGAGGCTCATCCTCAACCAGCTTGAGAAGGTCCTTCCCGAGCTCGCTGAGGATGACAACCCACAGGTCTGGCATCGGTTGCAACGGATGGCTCAGCTCATCGTGGCCCACAACATCCGACCGGCTGAGGCGAGTTCCTAGGATCTGTGGTCGGTCAAGTGCGGAGCCAGATGACGAGGCTCGCTGCCGTGATCGTGCCGAGGAGGATGTAGCCGCGCTTGTCATATCGGGTGGCGACGGTTCGGGCGTGCTTGAGCTTGTTGATGGCCTGGCTTTGTTCACGTTCAGCAGCAGCGTTTGTTTGCCGGTTTGGGCGTCAGTTGGTGATCACTGGGCCTCGGAAAGTTCACGAGAGATAGCGTCAGCGCATGGACCAGCGCGGCCTGGACCGCTGGTTCGGGTGTCAGGGGACATGTTGGCGCCCCGGAAGGACGTTCGCCGCCTGCCGTCTGACCTCTCCTCTTGAGGGGTGGGAGTATGGAAAAGTCGATCTTGGTTGAGTCCATCAGGTACTCCGCTGTGTGCCAGGGATGCGGTGCCGAGGCGGAGTGGTGCGGTGTCCAGGCGCTGGTGGGCGAGGAACTGCGGTGGGATGTCGAGACGACGTGTGCGGCCTGCGGGTTTGCCGTGGCTGTGTGTGGTGGTGACCTGCCGGAGGGACTGCGTGGCCGACTGCTCTCCGAGCACGGGCGGGCAGGGTTGCGGGTAGCTCCGCCGACGAGGAACGCCGCAATCATGCGGGTGCTGAGGGCGGAACTCGGCATCGGCCTGGACGGCGTCCGGGCCGTGCTGGAGCAGGTCTTGACCGGGCAGTATTCAGGGACCCTGCCCGAGATGGAGCTCTTGGCGCGGAAGCTGCGGGCATCGGGCATCGAAGCGGCCGCTTCACGGACGGTGGATTGAGTGAGCCTTCCGGAGCCGGTGAAGAATCCCGTCAATCACCTGCCGGTGATACCGCCACCTGCCACAACGCCCGTTGCTGACCGGCAGGAACGGGCGCAGCCGCTCCCACTCGGCATCACTCAGATCACCCCGCCCCATGGCCCAGTCAACGAGTCCGGGACCGAGTAGTCACCTGATCGGCCGGACAGCTCCTAGGCGAGCCCCCTCACGCCACACCGGCACCGGTGCCTTCGGCTTCACCGCATCCCGGCAAGCCGACGGCACGTCCGCGTCCCGCACATCCGGAGTGATCTTCGTGCGGACGGTGTCCCCGCCGTCCACGGCCGGCACCGTATCCACCCGCCTGCGGGCGATCACCCGCTCCTGTCATTCCAGTTCGGCCGCGGCCAACTCGGCCTCCTCACACAGTTCGTCCACGCGACGACGAGCACCCGGCTCACGCTGTTCCGACAGTCCGACCACCGACGACGTCCCAGAAGAGCGACAGCAAGACAGGCCAGGCGCGAACACGCTCTCGTCAGCCCGCTTGGCGAAGCAGCCGTGGACCGTGTTCCCGTGCGGAAAATCGTGCGGGAGATAGCGCCACTGCACTCCGGTCCGGTCCACGTACAAGATTGCGTCCATGATGTCGCGCAGGTCGTGCTCGGGCGGGGGCGGGACGTCATGGCCGGGGCGGAGGGCGTCCCGGCCGACGCCGATGGGCCCGTGGTCAGGATCTGCGAAACGAGCGCTCACGGCTCCCGTCAGTGCATCGAGCCGACCGTTCGGCCCAGGTCACGAACGAGGAGCCGGACTGGCGTGGAGGGGCCGTCCCGGAACAGGTCGACCAGCGGCGCGACCAGGACAGGCGCTTGCGCAGAAGCACTGGCAGTGCCCTTCGGGGTGGGGGATTTGCCCCATCGGGCAGCGTCCTGCTGTCCGGGGCCTGTGGGGGGTTCGTGCTCGGTCGCTTGGGTCGCTCCGGTCGGTCGCTGACGAAGTCGCAGGTCAGAGCCGCCTGCTCCCGGCTCAGCGACTGAAGCGACCGAAGGGTGGATATATGTCGGCGACTTGAAATGCGCGTGTGCGCGTCATGCATCGGAACCAGAGTCGCTTCGGTCGCTCATGTGGCCATGACACTAGGTCTGACCTGGGTTTATGGCTACGGCTGGAGGTTCGGCGACTCACCGCTCGTGAGCGGCTCGCCCAGTGCGCAGTCGCTGTCGCCGGCCGGACCGAGGGTGGAGGCAATCCAAATGGGTCCTCGGCTACGTTATGTCCACCCCGTTTGGATGTTGAGTCGCTTCGGTCGCTCCGAAAGCCAACAGGACTTACTGACCAGGACTTATTCCCCGGTATGGGCCGTCGACCGGGTTCACGGGGAGAGCGATTGAACGAGATGAGGTGCTCGGGGCATGGCCGACGACAGCCGTCACGCCGTATGGCGTTTCGACATGCTGAGCATCGCGCGCTGGTGTGCGGCTCAGGGCTGGCCCGTCCTTCCGCTGGCTTCCGGGCGCAAGGTTCCCGCAGGGAATTGCCCCCGGTGCCAGGAAAAAGGGCACACGCACGCGAACTGCTCCTGCATTGCCGCGGGGCGCTGGTGTCACGGATTTCACGCGGCCACGACGAACCCCGAGCGGATCGACCTGTGGTGGTCCGGCGATCCGCAGTTCGGTGTCGGGGTGGCGTGCGGCGCCGCAGGCCTGGTGGTTCTCGACATCGATGCCCACGCCGGGTCCGTCCCCGGCAGGGACAGAATTCTCCCCGGTATCGCCATTCACGACCAGGTCGAACTCGAAGGCCTCGAGCATGGTTTCCACACGCTCGCCCTGCTTGCCGCGCTGCGAGGTGAGGCGGACCCCGCGCAGGACGAAGGGACGTTGAGGGTGCGGACGCCCTCAGGAGGGCTGCACGTCTGGTACCGCGTCGACGACCGGCGCCGCTTCCGGTGCTCCACCGGCTCGGGCTCCACGCGTGCGCTCGCCTGGCAGGTCGACGTCCGCGCCGACGGCGGCTACATCGTCGCCCCTGGCACAACCACCGCCGCCGGTACGTACCAGCCGCTCGGAAGCACGAGAACCCCGCGCAGGCTCCCGGAGTGGCTGGCCGTCGAGCTGACCCGCACCGGTCATCTGGACCTGCCCCAGCAGCGTTCTGTCCCCCGCATGCTGGCGCTGCCGCAGCGTGCCCGGCAAGCGGTCATCGCAGCGGGCGGAGGCCGCGGCCGCGCCGTGCAGATTCTGGAGGCGGCGCTGCGCGAGGTGGCCGCCTGTGCGGTGGTCGCCGAAGGAGCGGGTTTCTCCGACAAGCTCAACCGTGCCGCGTACACCGCGGGTGGTCTGGCTGCCGGCGGCTACGCCACCATCAGCGACTTGGAGCGTGTCCTGAAAGGAGCGGCGGACTACGCCCGGCCCGGTCAGGAGAGGCGTTCGACCCAGATCATCAGGAGCGGGCTCGATGCCGGGGTCCGGCGGCCGCTGCACATCGAAGGACATCTTGCATGACCTCGCTCTCCCGCGGTCCGGGCGCTTTCGATGCGGCGGCCGCCGCGCAGCAGATCCTTCAGGGCCCCATTCAGCAGGCCCTCACGATCCCGGGCGTTCCCGCTCAGGCCACGGCCCTGGCGCCCTCCCCTCATCAGGTCGCGACTTCCGTGGGGCTGTTGCCGGATTCGTTGAGTGACCGGGGTAATGCGAAGCTGTTCGTGGAGCTTTACGGGCGTGATTATCGGCATGTTCCGGGTCTGGGCTGGTATCGGTGGGCGGGGCATCGGTGGCAGTTGGACGAGGAGGAAACGGTCCTGTGGGCGGTGGGGGAGATGGCCGAGGCCATTGCCGTCACGGATCCGACGGGGGTGTACTCCGCGGTCGAGCTGCGCCGGCACCGTCGTCGTGCGCTGTCCACGTCGGGTATGGGTGCGTTGTTGATGCAGGCGAAGGCGTCTCCGGGGATGGTGATGAATGCGTCGCTGCTGGATGCGGATCCGTATGCCCTGTGTACGCCGGAGGGTGTGGTGGACCTGCGGAGTGGTGTGCTTGTGCCGCCGGATCCGGGGTCGCAGCATCATTCGCGGTCGACCACGGTTGCGCCGCATGTGATGCCCACGCCGCGTTGGCAGCGTTTTCTCGACGATACGTTCGGCACGGATGTTGAGGGGCGTCGGACGGCGGATTTTCTGCATCTGCTGTTGGGGTATTCCATTTCCGGGGATGTGGGGGCGCAGGTGATGCCGTTTTTGTACGGGCAGGGCAAGAACGGCAAGAGTGTGCTGCTGGATGTGATGCTGCAGCTGATGGGGGATTATGCCGACGCTGCTCCGCCGGGTTTTCTGATGGCGAAGGTGTTCGAGGGGCACCCCACCGATCTGGCCGAGCTGCACGGGCGGCGCATCATCGTCTGCTCGGAGCTCAAGCCCGGTGACCGTTTCGACGAGGCCCGGGTCAAGCTTTTGACGGGTGGTGACAAGCTCAAGGCCCGTCGTATGCGGCAGGACTTCTTCTCCTTCCATCCGACGCACAAGCTGTGGCTGCTGGGCAACCACCGTCCCGAGGTCAACACCGGGGGTTTTGCGTTTTGGCGGCGGATGCGTCTGATCCCCTTCGAACGGGTGGTTCCCGAGGAACGCAAGATCGACAATCTGGCGAGCGTTCTGGTGCGGGAGGAGGGCCCGGGCATTCTGGCCTGGCTGGTGGAGGGTGCCCGGCGCTACTTCGCGGGCGAGAAGGATCTGGCGGGGCCGGTGCGGGTTCAGGTCGCCACGACCGCGTATGCGGAGACCGAGGACCATGTGGGCAGGTTCCTGAGCGAGTCGTGCAAGGTCGAGGACAGTATGCGCGCCGAGCAGGCGCAGTTGTACGGTGCGTACACTCGCTGGTGCGGTTTCGAAGGTGCCAACCCTGT
>NZ_JBEOWS010000503.1:0-5149 GCF_040296125.1 Streptomyces sp. NPDC002265
GTCGGTCGAGCGCGTGCTGCAGGGCGGTGATCGCCGACGCGGGGGTCATCGCGCGCAGGCCGCGGCGGCGCAGCCGCTCCTCGTCGTCGCCGTCCCTCCTGAGGAGGAACGGGGCCCGGCCCTTCTCGCGCGGTGCGCCCGGGTCACTTGCCGAGCTGCGGGCGCCGTACCACCAGGGCCCGCTTCAGCCGCGGCCCGAACGGCTTCTCCACCAGCCGGTGGATCAGCCAGGCGATGCACAGCAGGCTCGTCACGCTGATGACGATCGTCGCGTACGGCGGCAGGCCGAGGTCGCGGTTCAGCACCCGGACGAAGAACCAGCCCAGGTGCTCGTGGATCAGGTAGAAGGGGTAGGTCAGCGCGCCGGCGACGGTCAGCCAGCGCCAGTTCGCCCAGCGGGTCCAGCCCACCGCCACCACCGCCACCGCGGCGAAGGCGAGGAAGACGATCGCCTGGACGACGTACGGGTTGCGGTGGAAGTCGCCCTGCATGCCCGGGTGCCACAGGGCGGTCACCGAGTAGCGCTGGCCGAGCAGGAACGACATGATCACGATGCCCCACAGCAGCAGGTCGCTGCCGTAGCGGTGGATCAGGTAGAGCGCCAGGCCGCCGATGAAGAAGGGGGCGTGGTCGCGCATCACCAGTTCGTCGGTGAGCGGCATGTCGGCGACCCGGGCGAAGACGCCGGCCAGGGTCCACAGGGCGCAGAACAGCACCACCCGGCGGTAGGTGACGCCCCGCCAGACCACGAACAGGGCGAACATCGCGTAGAAGCGGACCTCGACCCAGAGCGTCCAGTCGACGCCCAGTACCCGGTTCACGCCCATCGGCTGCTGGAGCATCGTGAAGTTGACCAGGATCTCGTCGGACCGCAGCGGGTGGACGACGACGGGCAGGACGCAGGCCGCCGCGGTGATCAGCACGATCGCCACCCAGTACGCGGGGTACAGCCGGGCGACCCGGGAGCGGAAGAAGTCGCCCAGGGAGCGGCCCCAGCTGCTCATGCAGATCACGAAGCCGCTGATGACGAAGAAGAACTGCACACCCAGGCTGCCGTAGGTCGCGGCCAGGGACAGGGTCGGGAATTTCAGGCCGGGCGACTGGTGCCAGGACTCGGCGATGGGGCCGTTCTTGCCCGCGAAGTGGTACATGCACACCATCAGCGCGGCCAGCAGCCGCAGCCCGTCCAGTGCGCGCAGCCGGTCGCCGGCGCGCGGGCGGGGTGCGGCGGCGGGCGCCTTCTCGGGGTCCCGCACTCGCACGGTGGGCGCCGGCGCCGGGCTCGTGGGGGCCAGGGCCTGGTCAGCCGCATTCATCCTGGGGCCTTTCTCGGCAGGGTCGTGTCCATCGTCGAAGTGGTCGTCGATGACCGGACGGTACGAAGTACTGACGTATGACAGGGGATTCAGCGCTGACGCCGAGGCATCGGATGTATGTCGCACAGATGAATGAACAGGCGTCAGGTTGACGCCCGGGTTAAGGGAAAGCGCGCCGCCCCCGGTCCTGTGGAGGAACGGGGGTGACGCGGTGGAACGGTGTGTGGAGTGCTTGCCTCCGGGGCAGTGGACGGGTCCGGCCGGGCGGGGTGACCGGCGCCGGGACGGCGTCTCCCGGCCGGCCGGGATCAGCGTCGGGACAGGGCCTTGGCCCGGCGCGCCAGGCGGCGCACGGTCGCGTTGCGCGGGATGAAGGCGAGCTGCGCGGGCACGGCGCCCGGCAGGGCCAGCGCGGTCAGCCGGCGACGCTTGAAGTAGCGCCAGGTGCGCGTGTTCAGGTGCCGGGAGAGATAGTCCTCGGCCGCGTCGCGCAGTCCGGGGTAGATCTTGGGCTGCATGGCGAACCCGACCGCCTTGACCAGCGCCGCCAGCTGTTCCACCCGCTGCGGCGACGGCATCGTCCAGCTCTCCACCGCCGTCCGGTCGGCGAGGTCGGGCAGCAGCGCGTCGACCAGGGTGACCGGCACCCGGTTGCTGTTCTGGTAGGGCGTGAGCCGGGTCAGTACGTTGTCGGTGCCGGCGCGGGCCACCGGGATGCCGTACAGCCCCGCGGCCGTCAGCAGCGCGGTGGAGAAGCAGCCGACGACGAGCGCGGGCCGCATCCGCTGGAACGCCACCTCGGCGAGCACCGGCCGCTCCAGCAGGGTGAGTTCGGCGCCGAGCCGGGCCGCTTCGTCCTGGAGCAGCCGCGACCAGCGCGCGGGCGCGACCGGGTGCGGTTTGAACACCAGGCTGCGGTGCCCGAGAGCGACGGCGCCGCGGACCATGCCCAGGTGCAGCTGTTCCTCCTCGGCGTCGTCGAGGATGCCGAGCGCGCTGAGGTACTGGCCGAGCAGCAGCGCCGGCTGTCCGTCGACGTCCGGCAGCCCGGTCTCGTCCTGCGCCAGCTCGCCCAGCACCTTGAGGAACGCCTCGCCCGGCACCAGTTCGGGTGCGACGCCGAACTCGGTGAGCAGCAGCGGGGTCAGGTCCGGTAGGAGATTGAGGTGCAGCAGCCGTTCGATCCGGGTGCCGACCAGCGGATCGATCTTGTCCCGGGTGGGGCCATAGCTTATGAGGCCGTCCGCGTAGACATCGACGGGGGCGCCGGTGAACAGTTGGCACACCGCGAGCGAGGGATTGACCTGCACGGACTCGACGGCCAGCCGGACCTCGTCGTCGCCGAGCCCCCACTGGAGCCGTACGTACCGCTCCCACATGGGGATGTCGTCGCCGCGCGGGCTCCAGCCGCTGGGGTGGAACGGTGCGATCGTCTCGTTCCAGGACAGCACCTGGTCGAAGCGTTCGGCGATCCGTGCGAAGCCCGGCATCTCGTCGACGGCGGGTGTGGTCTCGGGGTTGACCGCGTTGTTGGTGACGAGCAGCAGCCGCCGGTCGGTCGGTTCGAACAGCCCGGCGTCCAGCGCGGCGGCCAGGGTCGCGGCGCCGTACAGCGTGGACGCGCAGAAGATGCGGGTGGTGCGGGGCATCAGGCGGCCACCGTCCGGGCGGACACGGGCCTGCGGCGCAGTCGGCGCAGCCGGCTCGCGCGCTGGGCGTCCATCGTGTCCATCACTTCCGCGAGCACGTCCTGCGGCATTCGCTTCAGGGCGGCGGAGCTCAGGGAGCGCAATTTTCGAGCCACGGCGGGTTCGAACCTCTCGATTGATCCGAGATGATGAGCCATGATCGCGCAATAGGTGCGCACTGCTTTCGGCAGCAGCTTATCCGCCTCGGGATCGAGCGCCGTTTCTTCGATTACCTGATCGAAGGCCCGGATGAAATCGAGCTGGCGTACATCGCCGATCTGGGTGAGCGAGGAGGCCACCCCGCGCCGGTAGAACACGCCCATCAGGTTCACCGCGGCGAAGGACTCCGCCTCCCGGTGCAGTTTCCAGATCCAGGGCCGGTCCTCGGCCGTGCGCAGTCCGTGGGTGAAGTGCAGCAGTCCCCGGTCGACGAGCCGGCGGTGGTAGATGCCCGCCCAGGCGTACGCGTAGTCGACCGACGTGGACCGGTCCGCGGGCAGGATCGCCGCGCGGGGCTCCATCACCACGCCCCGCCGGCCGTGCGGCACCCGGTTCACGGTGCGTGCCCGGCCGGTGCACTGCACATGGTCGGTGCGCAGGAAGTCGCAGTTCAGCTCGTCCATGGCGGCCACCAGACGTTCGTAGTAGCCGGGCGCGAGCCAGTCGTCGCCGTCCAGGAACGTCAGGTACTGCCCGCGCGCGCGGTCGATCCCGGTGTTGCGCGCGGTCGCCAGTCCCCCGTTCTGCTCGTGTCTGACGAGCACCGCCCCCGGCAGCTCGCGCTCCGCGCGCGCGAGGATGTCCGGTGTCCCGTCGCGCGAACAGTCGTCGACGAGAATGAATTCGAAGTCGTCACGAGTGTTCGCCCGCAGGCTTTTGAGAGTGTCCGGCGCGTATTGCTGCACGTTGTAGAACGGCACGATGACGGAGAGCTTGACCACGTCACCGACGTTAGAGGGCCGCCCGGCACCCGTCTTTACCGTTGGTTTGATGTCAGGTGAACTACGTGTGGCGAACCCGTGAACCAGACCTTCTCGGGTACCCGGAAGGCCCGAAAACCCCATTCGTCGACGTGCTGTTAACCCTTTGTTGCTTTCGGGTTGGGCGGATCCTAGGAATGCCTTCCTACGGTCGACGACGTGCCAGCAAGTGCAACGAACACCCTGCGAGTCGCCGTGCTCGCGGACTCCGACACCCGGTGGAAATGGGGCGCGCTCACCGCGAAGCGTACTGTTTCTGTCGAAGAGGGTGAAACGGACATCCGCCTGGACGGCTACCTTCTGCGGGGCCGAGCCACCCCCACCGCCCGTCAGCTCCAGGAGGTCGGCGTCCACGCCGACTCGCTCCGCGAGGTGACCGCCGCCGAGTTCCTGCGCGCGATGGGCGAGGAGTCCTACGACGTCCTCGTCCTCGCCCTGGTCGGCGGTGGTGTGCAGGCGATGCTCCACGGCCTGCGGCACGTCTGGGCCGACCGCACCGAGCGTCCCGTCGTCGTCACCGGCTACGTCGGCGTCGTCTACGAGAAGCTCGCCGACGGCCTGCTGCTGCGCCACGGCGCCGATCTCGTCCTCGCCAACTCCCGGCAGGACGCGGACCGGTTCCGCGCGGTCTACGAGGGGGTCGGCGCCGACGCCACGTCCGTCACGGAGGTCGCGCTGCCGTTCCTCGGCGGAGCGCCGTACACCGTCGAGAACGACCCGTACACGGTCGTCTTCGCCGCACAGCCGTCCGTCCCGGCCAGCCGCAAGGACCGTGCGTACCTGCTGGAGCGGCTGATCCGGCACGCCCGCAAGCACCCCGAGCGCGAGGTGCTGCTGAAGCTGCGCTCCAAGCCGGGCGAGCACACCACGCACATCGAGGAGCTGCCGTACCAGAAGCTGGTGCAGAAGGCCGACCCGCCGTCCAACTTCCGTCTGGTGTACGGGCACATGGGCGAGGTCCTGGACCGCACCGACCTGCTGGTCACGGTCAGCTCGACGGCCGCCCTGGAGGCCCTGCACCGCCGCATCCCGACCGTCGTCCTGACGGACCTCGGCGTGCGCGAGATGCTCGGCAACCACCACTTCGTCGGCTCCGGCCTGCTCGCCTCCTGGGACCAGCTCGACGCCGGGCACCGGCCGGTGCCCGGCCAGGACTGGGTCGCCC
>NZ_JBEOWS010000504.1:0-5012 GCF_040296125.1 Streptomyces sp. NPDC002265
GCCGGCCGGAGACGTGCCCGGCCGGCGACGGCGGCTCCGCCCGTACCTGCGGGCATGCCGCGACCACGAGGTCAGTGCAGGTCCACCCGGAAGGCGTGACGGTGGTCGGCGGGGCAGACGAAGACGCGCAGGTCCCCGTACCGGCCGACGACCACTTCGGTCTCGGCGTCGCTGGCGGCGGTGAACAGCAGCGTCATCGTCGTGCCGCACTCCTCGCAGGAGAACGACATGGGGTACGTCAGATGCCAGGTCGGCCAGCCGCCCAGCTTCCAGCCGGCGACGCGGGTGATGACGTCACCGCCGTCGCCGGTCTCGCGGACCAGCTCCTCCAGCCGTGGCTGGAGTTCCACCGGTAGTTCCTCACGGAACGGGAAGTCGGTCAGGTGCTCGGCGTCGAGGAGACACGCCTGGGGCAGGTATCCCTCCTCGTCGTACCGCGAGGGCGCGGGGAGATCCGTCGACCGGCTGGTCACGTCCGCGGACCGGCGCCATCGGACCTCGACCACCGGAGCGCAGTCCGCCTGCCGCGCCGGGGGGTCCCAGTGCTCGTTGGGGCACCAGAGGACCTGCAGGAGGTCGATACCGTCCGGCCACCACGGGCCCGGCGCGTCGTGCCGGAAGATCTGGGCGACCGGCACCATGGCGGTGGCGGGCACGCCGGTCTCGCTGCCCACGTCGGGCAGGGAACACTCGGGCCATGGCTCGTCGGCCGGCCACAGCAACGGACCGCCGACGGAGCTGTGTTCAGGGCCGGGTGTTCCCCGTCGGGGATGCAGTACGACGGCGGGGCGGGCGTAGCGGGCGAGTTCGGGAACCGCGGCGACGATCGCCTCGGTCGACGGCCTGGGTGTGTGCGACATCGTGCCTTCCGGTCCGTGGCGGTCGAGCGTGCGCAGCGTATCCGGGACCTGTGACATCGACCGGGTCCGCCGACAGCGGGCCCGTCGTCCGGGCCGGGGCGGGGGAGCGGTGCGCGGGGCCTCGGGCGGCCCCCGCCCGGCGTGGGCATCCCGGGCGGTACTGCGCCGACTTGCCCCGGCCCGGCGGGAGCGCCCCGCGACAGTGCTGCAATGGACGCATGTGCCTCGACGAACTCCGCGCGCTGCTGGCCCGGCACGCCCGCCCCGACTGGAGCACCGCCATCGACGGAGTCCTGATCTCGAAGGTCGACTCGGCGGATCCGCCGGTGCCGTCGATGTCCGGCACCGTGCTGGCGGTCATCGCCCAGGGCGCCAAACGCCTCGCACTGGGCGAGCGGGTCTACGCCTACGGCCCCGGCCAGTACCTGGTCGCGTCCGTCGACCTGCCCGTCACCGGACAGTTCACCCAGGCCGAACCCGAGCAGCCGGCCCTCGGCTTCGGGCTGACGCTGGAGCCGTCCGCCGTCGCCGAACTCCTCCTCCGGGCCGGGCCCGCGGACACCTCGCGCACGAGGGAGGGAACGCCGTCGGGCATCGCCGTGGGCGACGCCCCGCCCGCGCTGCTCGACGCGGTCGTGCGGCTGCTGCGCCTGCTCGACGAGCCCCGCGACCGGCCCGTACTGGCCCCGTTGGTCAAGCGCGAGATCCTGTGGCGCCTGATCACCGGCGAGCAGGGCGCGACGGTACGCCAGCTCGGCCTCGCCGACAGCGGCCTCAGCCATGTCTCCCGGGCCGCACGCTGGATCCGCGAGCACTACGCCGAACCCTTCCGGGTCGAGGACGTGGCACGGCTGTCGGGCATGAGCGTCTCCGCCTTCTACCGCAACTTCCAGGCGGTGACCGCGATGAGCCCGATCCAGTTCCAGAAGCAGATCCGGCTGCAGGAGGCCCGGCTGCTGCTCGCCACGCACCCGGGCGACGTCACCGGCGTGGGCCGGCGGGTCGGCTACGACAACCCGTCGCAGTTCAGCCGCGAGTACCGCCGCCGGTTCGGCGCGCCGCCGAGCCGGGACGCGGCCCGGCTGCGCGACACGGCACCCGCCCCCGCGGGCGTGCTGCCCTGAGCCGGACCGCAGCGCGTGGGAGGATTGTGCAAGCGACAGCGAGGATCGTTCTATCGTTTGCCCAGTTCAGAGCGATTCAATGGGTTCAGAAGTTCTTACGCGGAGCAGGAAAGTGCCTGTCTCCGCGCATCCCATCCATCCCATCGCATCGCCCAGGAGACCAGCATGAAGACCGTCCTGATCACCGGCACCTCCTCCGGATACGGACGCGAGACCGCCCGCCACTTCCACGCACAGGGCTGGAACGTGGTCGCCACGATGCGCACCCCGCGGGCGGACCTCCTGCCCGAGTCGGACCGGCTGCGCGTCATCGCGCTCGACGTGACCAGGCCCGAGAGCATCACCGCCGCGCTCGACGCCGCCGGGCCGATCGACGTCCTGGTCAACAACGCGGGCATCCCCTCGATCGGCGTGTTCGAGGACACCCCCATGGCCCGCGTACGCGAGGTCTTCGAGACCAACACCTTCGGCGTGCTGGCGATGACCCAGGCGGTGCTCCCCGGCTTCCGCGAGCGCGGCAGTGGCGTGGTGGTCAACGTGACCTCCAGCGTGGTGCTGGGCCATATGCCGCTCTCGGCCGTCTACAAGGCGAGCAAGGCGGCCGTCGAGGGCTTCACCTCGTCCCTCGCGCTCGAACTCGCGCCCCTGGGCGTACAGGCGAAGACGGTCCAGCCGGGCGCCTGCCTGACGACGAACTTCGGCGAGCGGGCGACGGACGGCAGGTCGCTGGACGACCTGGTCCCGCCGCCGTACGCGGCGTTCGCGAAGAAGGCCCTGGACGGCTTCATGAGCCAGGACCTGTACACCCACGAGCGCGACGTCGCCGAGGCCGTCTGGCAGGCGGCGCACGACACCACCGGCCGGCTGCACTTCCCGGCCGGCCCGGACGCCGTCCGGCTCGCCGAGGCCAAGTGATCATTCGGCGTCGTACGAGGGAGTGGGCGTGTTCCAGACCGCGTCGTGACGCGCGATGACCGCCCGCAGCTCGCGGGCGCCGCGGACGGACAGGGCCCGCACCACGACGTCGAGCAGCGCGCGTGCGTCGAGGGGATCGCCGCAGCAGTCCCCGTGCGGGTAGCCCCACTCGGCGTCGTGCCACAACTGCCGCTCGCTACGGTGGACATACTCCTTCCACAGCCGTACGGCCCGGCCGGTGTCACCGGGTTGAAGATAGTTCCGGGTGCGTTCGAGGCAGTCGATCTCGGAGAGCGTCCGTCGGGACAGGCCGTCGATGACCGGTCCCGCAGCTGTCGTGCGGCGCCGCGGGGGAAGGGCGGTCCGCAGGTGTCCCGGCCGGCTACGCGGCATGGACCTTTCGGGTCGTCGTCATGCCGGCCATGCTGCCACGGCCTCGGACGATCCCTCCAACGGATTTGCCCGCTCCGGACCGCCTCACCGGGACATCCCCCGCCACTGACGTGGCGTCAATTCACCCAGGAGGCGGGCAGGTCCCTGCGCAGGGTCTCCAGGTCGTCGGCCGTGCGGCCGCGCGCGTGGATCCAGCACAGGTCGAGGTCTCCGTCGCGGCGGATCAGCCGGCCGGGCGCGGAGTACCAGCGCAGGGGTGAGTCCTGCGGGCCGACCCACATCGGATGGTCGGGCAGCGGCACCCTGGTGTAGCGGTCGTACAGGTTCGGCAGGAGCGCCTCGGGCAGTTCGCAGGCGTCGTAGAGCGTCCCGGGCGCCAGCAGGGACTCGCTGAGCACCAGCTCCACCCAGGCCGTCGACATGCGGTCCAGGAACGGGATCCACCCGTCGTGGGACTCCACCAGGACGGGCGGGTCGTCCTGCTCGATCCGGTCGAGCGGGATGCCCCACGCGGCGCAGTCCTGGTTCTCGAGACGGAAGACCAGGATCCCGCCGGGAGCGTCGTCGACGTAGAGACCGGTCACGGGCAGCAACGGGTCCTGCGTGCTGGTCAGGTCGTCGCGCCGCCCGAACAACGCGTAGCCCTGGCGCAGGACCGCCGGCAGATCGAAGCCCAACTCTGCCTCCACGTAATCCAGTTCGGATTGCGTGAAGCCGTCTCCCGGCCGTAGCGGGACACCTGTCCACTCCGCGGCGAACCGGCGCACGAACTCCCAGGCGCGCAGGGGGCCGATCGCACCACCGCTCAGTGCGACCGCCACATCGAAGTTGTCCGACACGGCAAGGAACGCTACCGGGATTCATTCGCAGTGCTCCGGACTTCAGGCCGGGGGTGAAGCGAATCCTGTGGTGGCGACGCGGAGCGTCGCGGTGGTGTTCCGGCGGAGCCGGACTGTGCTCGGTGACGGTGACGGATCGCTTGTGTGTTCCCGGTGACGGCACGGGTTCGATATGCCTAGTGTGATCGTCATGCAGCTCCGGTACGCCTTCAGGCTGTACCCCGACGCCGCTCAGCAGGCCGCGCTGGCCAGGGCGTTCGGGTGCGCCCCGGTCGTGTTCAACGACGCGATCCGTGCCCGTGAGGACGCACGCAGGGCCGGGCTGCCGTTCCCGACGGCCGGACAGTGTCCCGACAGCTGATCACCGAGGCAAAGCGGACGAAGGAACGGTCCTGGCTGGGCGAGGTCTGCGCGGTGGTGCTCCAGCAGTCCCTGCGCGACGCCGAGGCCGCCTACCGCAACTTCTTCACCTCCCTCAAGGGCACCCGCAAGGGACCGAAGCTGGGCTCGCCCCATTTGAAGTCCCGCAAGGACGCCCGGCAGTCGATCCGCTTCACCGCCGACGCCCGCTGGAAGATCACCGACGGTGGCCGTCTGAACCTGCCGAAGATCGGTGCGGTGAAGGTGAAGTGGTCGCGCACCCTGCCCTCCACACCGTTGTCGGTCACCGTGATCAAGGACGCGGCAGGCAGATTCTTCGCGTCCTTCGTCATCGACACCGACCCCGCCGAAGACTCCGCACGGATGCCCGACACCGACCGCACCATCGGCATCGATCTCGGCCTCACGCACTTCGCCGTCCTGTCCACCGGCGAGAAAATCGACTCTCCCAGGTTCTTGCGCCGGGCGGAGAAGAAACTCAAGAGGGCCCAGAGGGAGCT
>NZ_JBEOWS010000505.1:0-4976 GCF_040296125.1 Streptomyces sp. NPDC002265
CGGGACCCCGGGCGGGCTCCCGGGGTGAGCCCCGTCGGACGGGTCCCCGGGCGGGTCCCCGGGCGGGTCCCCGGACAGGTCCCCGGGCGGGTCCCCGGACAGGTCCCCGGACAGGTCCCCGGGCGGGTCCGCGAGCCGGTTTCCCGGGCGGGCTCCCGGAACGGCCGGGGGTGGCCGGGAATAAGCGGGGACAGTCTCCTGTTGCTCGCCCGAGGACAGCGCAGGGCCGAGAACAGGCCGAGAGCAGGAGGCACTCACCGTGACGGCAGACGAGATCCCGGACGAGGCACAGGACACCCGCGGCACCCGCGACGAGGCGCACGGCATCCGGGCCGAGGCCCGGGGCAGCGCGCCCGTCCCCCTGTCCGTACTGGACCTGGTCACCGTCGGCGCGGGCAGCACCGCCACCGACGCCCTGCGCACCAGTGTCGCGCTGTCCCGGCTCGCGGAGTCCCGCGGCTTCCACCGCTACTGGGTCGCCGAGCACCACTCCATGCCGGGCGTCGCCTCCTCGTCGCCCGCGGTGATCCTCGCCCACCTCGCCGCCCACACCGAGCGCATCCGGCTCGGTTCGGGCGGCGTCATGCTGCCCAACCACGCCCCGCTGGTGATCGCCGAGCAGTTCGGCACGCTGGAGGCGATGGCCCCCGGCCGGATCGACCTCGGCCTCGGCCGGGCCCCCGGCACGGACGGGGCCACCGCGGCCGCCCTGCGCCGCACCGACTCCCTGAACGAGGGCGCCGACGACTTCCCGCAGCAGCTCGCGGAGCTGCTGCGCTTCCTGGACGACGACTTCCCCGACGGGCACCCCTACGCCCGTATCCACGCCATCCCGGGCCCGGTCCAGGGCAGCACACCCGGCGGTGTGCAGTCCCCGCACCGGCCGCCCGTCTGGCTGCTGGGCTCGTCCGGCTTCAGCGCCCGGCTGGCCGCCATGCTCGGCCTGCCGTTCGCCTTCGCGCACCACTTCTCGGCACAGAACACCGTTCCGGCGCTCGACCTGTACCGGCAGCAGTTCCGGCCGTCCGCCGTCCTCGACGAGCCCTACGCCCTCATCGGGGTCTCCGCGCTCGCCGCCGACGACGAGAAGGAGGCCCGCAGGCAGGTTCGGGCCACCGCCCTGAACATGATCCGGCTGCGCTCCGGCCGGCCCGGTCTCTTCCCCGACCCCGCGGACGCCGAGGCCCATGAATTCAGCCCGCTGGAGCAGGAGTTCGTCGACTCCTGGGCGGGCAACATCGTGCACGGCACGGCGGACGAGGTGCGCGCCGGTCTGGACGGCCTCCAGAAGCGCACCGGCGCCGACGAGTTGATGCTCACCTCGCACGCCCACCGCGGCGAGCTGCGGCTGCGCTCCTACGAACTCATCGCGGACGCCTACGGGTTGCCGACCGCGTAGGACGTCGTCCCCAGCAGTTCGGAGATACGATCCGGCGGCACCGGACGGGAGTACAGCCAGCCCTGTCCGGTGTCGCAGCCGATGTGCCGCAGCCGGGCGGCCTGGGTGAGGGTCTCCACGCACTCGGCGGTGACCGTCAGGCCCAGACGGTGGGCGAGCTGGATCATCGCCTCCACGACCACCTCGTCCGCCGGGTTCGGGCGCTCGCCCGTCTCGTCGTACTGGAAGCCCCGGACGAAGGAACCGTCCAGTTTCAGTACCGACACGGGCAGCCGGCTGAGGTAGGCGAGGTTGGAGTAGCCGGTTCCGAAGTCGTCGATGGCGATCCGTACGCCCATGTCGCTCAGTGCCTGGAGGGCTTGGAGCGGGCGGCCCGCGGAGCCCATCACCGCCGATTCGGTCAGCTCCAACTGGAGCAGGCTCGGGGCGAGTTCGGCCTCCGCCAGCACCGACGCCACATCCGCGACCAGATCGGAGTCCCAGACCTGGCGGACGGCCACGTTGACGCTGACGAAGATCGGCGGCTCCTCCGGGTGGTCGAGCTGCCAGCGGCGGGCCTGCCGGCAGGAGGTGGCCAGCGCCCAGCGGCCGAGCTGGACGATCGAGCCGTCCTCCTCGGCCAGGGCGATGAACCGGTTCGGCGTCAGCAGGCCGAACTGGGGGTGGTTCCAGCGCGCGAGGGCCTCGACCCCGTGCAGCCGGCCGTCCTCCATGCCGACCAGCGGCTGGTACTCCAGCACGAACTCGCCGCGCTCGATGGCGGGTCGCAGCGCGGAGGCCAGGGCCTGCCGGGTCATGCGGTGGGCGTTGCGCTCCGGGTCGAACAGCGTCCAGCGGGACTTGCCGTCGGCCTTCGCCCAGTACAGCGTGGTGTCGGCGGCCTGCATCAGACCGGTGGCCGTGGTCCCGGCCGCGTGCCGCTCCACGACACCGATCGAGGCCGACAACGACAGGCGGCGGCCCGCCAGTTCGAAGGGGGCCTGCAGGGCCGTCAGTACGGACTCGGCGAGTTCGGCGAGCTGGTCGGTGCCGGTGGAGTCCTCGACGAGCAGCGCGAACTCGTCGCCGCCGAGCCGGGCCACCAGCGGGGTGCCCGCCCTGGCCAGCCCGGCCTGCTCGGCGACCCGGGTCAGCCGTTCGGCCACGGCGGCCAGCAGTCGGTCGCCGACGCGGTGGCCGAGGGTGTCGTTGACCGCCTTGAAGCCGTCCACGTCGAGGTAGCACAGGCCGATCCGCCCGGTGCCGCTGCGCTCGTACGACTCCGCCTCCAGGGCGGCCGTCAGCCGCTCGAAGAACAGGGTGCGGTTGGGCAGCCGGGTCACCGGGTCGTGCATCTGCAAGTGCCGCAGTCTGGACTGGAGTTCACGGCGGTCGCTGATGTCGGCGACGGCGAGCAGGACTCCGGGTTCGCCGCCTGCCAGCGGCGCGACGGTGACCTGCACCCACACCGCACGGCCGTCGGGATGCTTCAGCCGGCGGGTGCAGCGCAGCTTCACCTGCCGGCCGCGCAGCACCTCGCGGTAGGCGTGCCAGGCGCGGGTGTCGGAGGGCAGGTCCACCAGGTCGGCGGCGGAGCGTCCGACGAGCGTCGCCGAGTCGCTGCCGAGCAGGGTGCCCAGCATGGCGTTGGCGCCGACGACCATGCCCTCGCGGTCGACCACGGCCATGGCCAGGGGCGCCGTCGCGAAGACGGAGCGGTACGTGGACGCGCTCCGAGGAGACGCGTCAAGATCACTGTCTGTGACGGCCGACCGGTCGAGGTCTGCCGCGGGCGTCGGCCCTTCGGACGTTCCGCTCACCGCTCGCTCCCGCAGTGCACTCGATCTCTGTCCGCGCAGCAAAGTGTGCCGATCATAGAGGGTGGTCCCAAGGCCTTCCAGCCACTGTCCAGTGTCCCTGACGGTGCGACCTTTCTGACAGATCGTTTCTGCCCGCGCCTGGGCGGGTTCTTCAAGCGGCGGATCGCTTGTGACGTTCCGTGAGTACTTCGGGGGTGTCGTCTGTACCCAGATCCGGGGCTGCTCACTCATCCGGGTCAGATAAACAGGACATAGGACAGCAAAGCTACGCAGGCTGGATGCGGTGTCGAACCGTGAACCGTATCCGGAGGTCCCGTTGCCGCGTCAGCCGCTCCGCGAGGGACTTGGGCGCGGGGTTCTCAGGAGCCTCGGCCGGGTGGCGCCGCGCTCCCGACTGCGCAGTGTCGCGGCCGTGTTCACCACGATGTCGGCGCTCGCGGCGACCTCGCTGTTCGGCAGTACCTCGGTGGCCGAACCGTTCTCGGCCGAGCCCTGCGCGCTGCGGCGCACCGGCGCCCACCACTCGGAGGGCCTGGACACCTGGAACGCCTCCTATCCGCGGCCGACCCGCCCGCTGGACGCGGTGATGATCTTCCTGTCCTTCCCGGACGCCGTCCCGCGGACCACCCCCGCCCAGCTCGCCGCCGACCACTTTCCGGCCACCAGCCAGTTCTTCGCCCGCGCCTCCTACGGCAGGTTCACGCTCCGCCCGCATCCGCTGCGGCACTGGATCCGGATGCCGAAGCCGTCCACCACGTATGCGATAAGGCGTGACTGGGACACCACGAGCCGGTCCTCCTATCTGCGGGACGCGCTCGCCGTCGCCGACCCGCAGGTCGACTTCTCGCGCTACGACGTCGTCTACTTCGTCGCCGACCCCGACGCGCCGGGCGTGGACTCGGACGCCACGAAGGTCGTCAACCTCGACACCCCGTTGCGGGCGGACGGCACGGACCTGCGCCGGGTGGTGACCGTCTTCGAGAAGCACCCTCCGGACCGGCTGGTGCTCGCGCACGAGACAGGCCATGTGTTCGACCTGCCGGACCTCTACCACCGGCCGGTGGACGGCAAGGGGGACTGGGACACCTACGTCGGCGACTGGGACCTGATGGGCAGCCAGTTCGGACTCGCCCCGGATCTGTTCGCCTGGCACAAGTGGAAACTGGGCTGGCTGGATCCCCGCCAGGTGGTGTGCGTACGCGCGGCCGGACCGACCCGGCTGACCCTCGAACCCCTGGCCGCGGGCCCCGGCGTCACCGTCCCCGGCGCCACCGGGGCCCCCGCGTTCGGCCTGGGGGGCGGCACCAAGCTCGCGGTGGTGCGCACCGGGGCCGACAGCGCACTCGCCTTCGAGGCGCGCGGCCCGCTCGGCAACGACAAGGCCGCCTGCAACTCGGGCGTCCTCGTCTACCGCGTGCACAGCGGCGCGGAGTCGGGCCGGGGTCCCATCGAGGTGATCGACGCCCATCTGCGCGGCGACGACTGCTGGGGTAGCTCCGTCTATCCGCCGCTCGCCGACGCGCCGGTGGGCCTGGGCGAGAGCTTCACGGTGCCGGGCGATCACGTACGGGTGACGGTGGAGGGACGCACGGCTTCCGGGGCCTGGACGGTGGAGATCGCCATGGGGGCCGCCCTGCGGCGGTGACGCGTGCGGCGGGGCGTTTCCGGGGCCGGATACGACGATGGGGTCCGTGGAAACCACGGACCCCATCGCCTTCATCACGTGCGCCGCCAGGGACTCGAACCCCGGACCCGCTGATTAAGAGTCAGCTGCTCTA
>NZ_JBEOWS010000506.1:0-4969 GCF_040296125.1 Streptomyces sp. NPDC002265
CTTCAGAGGTCGCCGTTTTGTCCAGCCCGCTGTACTGGTCCGGCCCCGTCCGCGAAATCGGCTGGCGCTCGTTCCACCAGGTGTCGAAGAGATCGCCGCCGCCGCGCTGCCCGACCTGGCGCCACCGCCCCGTCCGCTCGCCCGCAGCGGTCCGTTCCCGGCCGCCGCGGCCATGGCGCCCGCCGCCCCGGGCGGGGCCGTGCCGCCACCGAGTCCGGGCGCCGCCGCGCCGCCGCCGCTTCCGGAGTTCCTCGCCGGTCCGCCACCGGCCCCGGCACCCGCCGGTCCGCCGCGGCCCAGCGACACCGAACTCGACTACACCGCCCTCGCCCTGTGCGGCCCCGAGGCGGGGAGCGATCGCCGGGGCCTGCTGTTCCCGGGCCCGTCCTTCGATCCGGTGGCCGCCGAACTCCGCCGCCGCGCCGAGGCGACGGCCGCCTTGCCGCTGCCCGGACACGCGGTGCGGCCCCGCGAATCGGCGGGCTCCTTCGACCATCGCTTCGACGCCGCGGCCCGTGCCGACGTCCCCTCGGACGGCACCTGGCACACCGTCACCGTCGCCGAGATCCCGGTCGGCCTGCGTACCGAGTACCTCAGTGTGCCGGGCGTGGAACAGACCGCGTACGCCACGCTGGTGCTCTCCAACGCCACCGACCAGGCTCTGCTGGCGGGACCGGTGGAGGTCAGCGTGGACGGCGAATTCCTGCTGACCGCCGCGCTGCCCACGCTCGCCCCCGGCGGCGTGAGCCGGATGGGACTCGGGCCGGCCGAGGGCATCCGGGTCACTCGCCGTACGAGCCTGCACGAGTCGACGGCGGGTCTGCGCAACGGCACCACCGTGCTCGACCACCGTGTCCACGTGGAACTGGCCAACCGGCTCCCGTGGCCGGCCACCGTCGAGGTGCGCGAGCGGGTGCCCGTCACCTCCGAGGCGGACGTACGGATCGTCGAGCAGGCCGACTGGACGGCACCCGAGGACGACCAGAGTGCCGATCACCATGTCCCGGGCCTGCGCATCTGGCGGGTGGAGCTGCCCGCGGGCGGAACCGTCGCCCTCGACGGCGGCTACGAAATACGCATCCCGGCGGGCAAGGTCCTGGCCGGCGGCAACCGCAGGAGCTGACACACCCCATGTCCACGGACCAGACACCGATCGCGCTTCCTGTCACCGCCGTCACCTGCCTGGAGGACCGCGCCCATGTCGAGCGGAGCGCGGTGCTCGAACTGCAGGCCGGAGTCCAGCGGTTGCGCCTCGGTCCGGTCAGCGCGCTGGCCGTCGACCGCACTCTGCACGCCGAACTGACCGCCGATCACCCGGCGACCGTGCTCGACCTGCGGATCGTGCGCAGCTGGACCCCGCGCGGGCCGCTGCCGGACGCTGACGACTCCGCCCTGCGTCACCGCCTGCACAGCCTCGAGAAGGAACAGGCCGCGCTGAAGCAGCGCCGGGATCGCCTCCGTGCCCGCCTCGACGCCCTCGCCCGGCTGGCCGCCGATCTGCTGCGGGACATCGGCGAAGGGGCGGGCTCCGGGGAGACCGACGTGCCCCGCTGGAGCCGCGAACTGGACCGCGTGGACGGTGAACGCGACACGTACAGCGAGGAACTACGCTCCCTTGAGTCCGAGTTGGCCGCCGTCGCCGCCGAACTCGACTCGGTCCGGCGTGCCATGGACCTCGCCGAAACGGAACCAGTCGAGCTCGTCGGCCACATCGAGCTGACCGTACAGGCCGCGGCAGCCGGACCGGTCGGGCTGCGGCTAAGCCACCTCACTCCGTGTGCGCTGTGGCGCCCTGCCTATCGGGCCGTGCTCGACGGGGGCGCACTGACCCTGGAGACGGACGCCATGGTCTGGCAGCAGACCGGCGAGGACTGGTCGGACGTACGACTGACGTTGTCGACGGCCCGGTCGGCGGCGGCCACCGAGCCGCCGCGGCTGGGAGAGGACCGGCTGACGCTCAAGGACCGGTCGGCCGCGGAACGCCGTACGGTCGAGGTCGAACTGCGTGAACAGGAGATCGGGGACCTCGGCCCGGTCCCGGTGCCGGGCCTGCCCGGGGTGGCCGACGGTGGCGAGGTGCGGGTGCTGCACTCTCCCTCGCCGGTGTCCGTGCCCGGCGACGGGCGCGCCCACCGGGTGCCGGTCTCGTCTTTCACCACGCCCGCCGAGAGCGAGTACGGCTGCTCCCCCGAGCTGTCCCCGCTGGTCACCCGGCTGCTGCGGTTCGACAACCGGTCCGGGCACGTGCTGCTGGCCGGGCCGGTGGACCTGGTCCGGGACAGCGGATACGGCGGCCGCGGCACGCTGGACTTCACGGCTCCCGGCGCCCCTGTGGAGCTGGCGTTCGGCAGCTGCGACGACTTCCGGGTGGTCCGCGATGTCGAGGAGTCCCGCGAGAGCGTCGGACTGAGCCAGCGCACCGTGCTCACCCGCATCGTCCGGCTGCATCTGTCCCGCTTCTCGGCTCCCGGGGAGAACGACGAACGGACGGTGGTGCTCCGGGAGCGTATTCCGGTGTCGGAGGTCTCGGCGGTGGAGATACGCCTGTCCAAGGACGCCTGCTCCCCCGCCCCCGAGACGGTCGACACCGAGGGCATCGCCAGCTGGACCATCACCCTCCCGCCCGGAGGCCGCCGCACCCTCACCCTGGCCTACGAAGTGTCGGCGAGCGGGAAGGTCACCGGGCTGTGAATGCGGCACGGTGGGTCGATGCACGGTACGACGCCGCGTCGGCGCCGGAGTGACACGACCGGCGCCGAACCGTGCCCTGTCCCGCTCGAGCGCCGTCCGCCGGTCGAGCAGGTGAGGCGTTGCGTCGGTCCCGGCATGACCTGCACCGACGGGTGATGTCACTTCGTGCACCGGGCGCATCAGGCCGCACGAACCCACAGGGTGAGCTCCGGGTGCCGGTGTCCACCCGATGGCATGCCGGGCGACAGGCAACGCCTGGGACCCGGTCGCGAACAAGCACGGGACGTGCCGACTCGGCTTCGGGCTCACTCTGAAGTCCGGGGCCCGGCCGCCGCTCAGTGCCGTGGCATCCCACCTCGGCGCGCGGCGACGATCCCCTCCAGCATGGCCGTCAGGATCCGGGCCAGCCGAGGTTCCACGTCCACGATCGCATGCGCCAGCTGCGGGTCGCTGCGATACAGCGCCGCGACCTCCGGCCCCGGCGTAGCGATCTGCCAGAACGAGCCGGCCATCGACGTCGCGGCAGCCATCAGGTCCACGCCGTCGGCCTCGGTCAGCTCCGGCAGCCGCGAGCGGACCGCGGCGACGATCGCGTCGACCGCGGTCAGGGTGACCAGCTTGAATTCGCGCACCGCCTCGACCGAGACGTTGCGCTCGAGATTCATCGGCGCCTGCGCGAGCAGGTCGCAGAACATGCCGCGGACCGCGAGGGTGCGGGCGAAGGCCGCGGCCACGCCCGCCGTGTCGCCGACGGCGACCCGGCCGATCTCGGCGCACAGGACCGGCGCCCACTCCTGCCAGTCGGCCGCGGTCAGACGCAGGAAGATCGCCTCCCGCGTCTCGAAGTAGCGCAGCAGCGCGGACTTGTGCATGCCCACGGCCGCGGCGATGTCGGTCAGCGTGACCTGCCGGATGCCTTGCTCGGCCCCCAGGTCCCGGGCGGCGTCCAGGATCGCGGCCTCCCGCTGCTGCTTGGCCTGCGGGGACCGGGCGCGTCGGAAGTCGGTGGTGTCCACTGATCCATCTTAGCGCAACGGAGTTGCATTATTAACGCAACAGTGTTTTGCTAAATGGCATGACTGAGAACATGCAGCAGACCTGGTTCATCACCGGCTCCTCCCGCGGTTTCGGCCGCGCCCTCGTCCGCGCCGCTCTGGAGGCCGGAGACACCGTGGCAGCGACAGCCCGCAGGCCCGAGCAACTCGACGACCTGGCCGCCGAGTTCGGCGACCGGATCGCCCCCATCGCGCTCGACGTGACCGATCCCAGGGCGGCGCAGGCGGCGCTGGAGGAGGCCAGGAAGCGCTTCGGCCGGATCGACGTACTGGTCAACAACGCCGGCTACGCCAACGTCTCCCCGATCGAGACCACCGATGACGACGACTTCCGCACCCAGTTCGAGACGAACTTCTGGGGTGTCTACAACGTCACCAAAGCGGCGATCCCCCTGCTGCGCGAACAGGGCGGCGGGCTGGTCGTCCAGTTCTCCTCGATGGGCGGCCGCGTCGGCGGCTCCCCGGGTATCGCCTCCTACCAGGCGGCCAAGTTCGCGATCGACGGCTTCAGCCGGGTGCTGCGCGTGGAGACCGCTCCGTTCGGAGTCCGAGTTCTGGTTGTCGAGCCGAGCGGGTTCCGCACCGACTGGGCCGGCTCCTCGATGACTGTGCACGACGTGCCCGAGGGCTACGACGACACCGTCGGCGCGATCAACCGGCGCATCCGGCAGAGCACCGAAGGACCGGCCGGCGACCCGGTGCGAGCTGCGGAGATCCTCGTGCGGATGGCGAAGCGCCACGACATCCCGACCAACCTCGCGCTTGGCGTGATGGCTTCGGAGGGGTCCATCGCCCAGGACCGGCGACTGCTGGCGCAGGACGAGAAATGGAGCACCGTCGGACGGTCCGCGGACTTCGCCGAGGCCTACCCGGTGAGGTTTCCGGAGGACGCGGCGGCCTAGCAGCCGCTCACCGAGTCCCACACAAGCGCCCGAGGTCCGTCGAGCGGGTCACGACCCCGCCGCGCAGAGCGGCGGGCCGACTGCGGCGCTCCGCGCCGGGGCGGATCGCCTGGTCGACGGCACACCCCGGTCGGGTGCGCCGGCGCCTGACGCGCGCTGCCGCGCACCCGTCCTCCCGGCGCGGTGTGAGCACCGGCGCGAGAACGGGACGCTGCGGCCTCGAGTGGTTTCTCCCGTAGGAGGTCGGAGGGCGCCGATGCGCCCTCCCTCCACGCCCCGGCTTTCGGTGCGGGCGCCGAAGTGATCACGCCCGGCGCCGGG
>NZ_JBEOWS010000507.1:0-4943 GCF_040296125.1 Streptomyces sp. NPDC002265
GTCTCCCAGGACCAGGGCGGTCCGGGCGCCGGAGAGCTCTATGACGTCGAACCAGGCGCCGCCCGCGCCCGGTCCGGGCAGCCGCAGGTGTGCGATGTCGACCGCTGTGGTGACGGCGGGCCGCTGCGGCAGCAGCCGCCGTTTCAACGTGGCGGCTATCGTGCGTTCGCGCATGAATCGGCGGGCGTTGTCGATGGACAGCGCGGTGTGGGCGCACGCGTCCGCCGTCAGGCCGAGGTCGCCTTCCTCGAAGGGCTCCTCGGCGCCTCGACGGTAGAGGCTGACGACTCCCATGGCCTGGCCGCGCAGCGCGAGCGGGGCGACGATCAGGGAGTGGGCGTCCGACTGCGCGATCGAGGCCGCGCGGGCCGGGTCGGCCGACAGCCAGGGGGCATCGGGCTTCACGTTGACGAGCCTCGGACGCAGGTCGGTCAGTACCCGTGAGAACGGCGTGGCGTCGGGCAGCCTGCTCACTTCGCCCACGGGATGAGCGGAGACCACTCCGCGGAACGCGGCTCGCAGAAGCTGGACGGCTCCCTCGACCGGCGCCAGCGGCGGATCTTCGCCCCGTACGACCCCGTCGATGATCTCCACCACCGCGATGCCGCAGAGTCCGGGTACGACCGCGTCGGTCAGGGCCCGGCAGGCGCCGATGACGTCGAGCTGTTCGCCGACGCGCTCGCGTACCGCTTCCAGGATCCTCAGGCGCTGCGCGGCCTGTACCCGGTCGGAGACGTCGAGAGCCAGGACGACGAGTCCCGCCCCATCGGCATGCAGGCTCTGCACACGGATGTACGACAGGGAGTAATACCGGGCCCGACGGTCGTCGCCGGGCACGCGCGCCCGCACCACGTGGTCCAGCACCGGCCGGCCCGACCTCAGTACATCGCGCGCAACCTTCTCCTCAGCGGGCACGGCAAGCTCGTAGACCTCGGTGAACACCTCACCGATCACGGACACCGGACGCGTCGGTCTCGGGGTGCAGACCCCGCTGACCTCGAGGATGCGCAGTTCGGCATCCAGTACATGGAAGATCATCGGCGAGCACGTCGACAAGGCCTCCACTATGGCGGAGGTCCACCGGCCCTCGCCGTCGACCGCGCGCGACACCAGCTCACTGATGTGTCTGCCCTCGGCCTCCCGCGCCGACCATCCGAAGGTCTCCTCGGCCGAGACGGACCATTCGATCACCCGTCCGTCCTGCGCGAGCAGCATGAATGATCCGTCACCGGGCACGACACACACCTCCAAGGCGGTCATTCCCGAGGCCACCTCGAGCGGCCACCCAGGCTTCTGCCCGTTTTCACCCTATAGCGCCCTTCGGAGCGCAGCCTCGGCAACGGCGGACGCGGCCGCTCACGAGGCCGGGGACGGCGTTCCCGAGGTCGGGGATGGATGGGCTCCCCCGTTCGCTCCCCGTCCGCCGAGACGGCCAAGGACGGACGGAGGGCCTTGACCGTCTCGCCCGTGCCAATGGTGTCGTTGTCGGGTGAACTGCTTCGGCCGTGCCTGCCCGGTGCCGGGCTTCTTGACGAGCTGGATGCCGGCCCGCGTTCCGCCGTCGACCGTCGGGCAGCACGGACCACCACCCACCTGGGCAGACGAACGACAAGGCCGTCGAGAACGATACGTATCGTTTCGTTCCATCGCGAGAGCGTGTTACGGTCGAGGAACAAGCGAAACGATACGTATCGTTTCTTTCCGTCTCTCCCCAAGGACGTGAAATGAAGGGCTACACCGTCCCCCTGACTCCCCGCGGTATCGCGAACCTGGCGCCCAAGCCGCCGTGGCACTACGCCGGCACGGTGGTGGGTGTGGAGTTCTTCACCGACCCGGCCGCCGCCGCCGCGACCCTGCCCGAGGGCCTGACCCCCGACCCGGACTCCCCCGGCCGCGGTGTCGCCATGTTCATCGACTGGCAGTTCTCCGCCGGCGACCTGGAGTACCTGGACCCCGCACGCTCGCAGTACCGGGAATTCCTCGTCACCCTCGACGCCCGCCACGACGACACGCCCGTGGCCTGGTGCCCGTACATCTACGTCGACAACGACTCCGCCATGGCCCGCGGCTGGATCCAGGGCTTCCCCAAGAAACTCGGCACCGTCCACCAGACCCGCGCCTACTCCGTCGGCGGGCCCGGCACCCCGGTCCTCGGGCCGGGCGGACGGTTCGGCGCCACCGTCTCCGCCGCGGGGCAGCGCATAGCCGAAGCCGAGGTCACCCTGACGCAGGCGGTCTCCGACCCCTCCACCCTGATGAACCGCCCCATGGTCAACCTGCGCCACTTCCCGCGCCTGGCCGCCGGACAGCACGACCAGCCCGCCGTCCACGAGCTCGTCATGTCCGTCCTGGACAATCCCACGATCAGCGACGCCTGGGTCGGCACCGGCGACCTCTCCTTCCTCCCCGCCCGCGGCGAAGAACTCGCCGACCTGGCCATCCAGCGCACCGGCAAGGGATTCCACTTCGACCTCGCCTACACCGTGACCGACCTGACGACCCTCGCGGATCACAGCAACTGAGCACACTCACGCCCTACGCGAACCGCCCCCGTCACATCGGCCCCGGGGCACGGAACACCACGTGGCGTTCCCACCGCAGCCGCACCCCCGAGTCTTGGAGACACGACCGAAGCTCACACGACTCGGGAGTCGGCGTGCCCGTCCGCACCCTGCTCGGTACCTGCTCACCGGCCAGGGTGCACCGACAGCAGGCAAGGGTGGCCGCGGTGGTGCCGGCCAGGTTGCGGATCCATGGCGCATGGCTCGCGACGGTTTTAGCGTTGGGGGGGTGCACGAGGGCATGGTCACGCTGTTCCTCGGCGGGGACGTGATGCTCGGCCGAGGTGTCGATCAGATCCTCCCGTTCCCCGGTGACCCGGCGCTGCGAGAGGCGTACATTCACGACGCCCGTGCCTACGTCGACCTGGCGGAGGCGGCGAACGGGCCGATCCCGCAGCCGGTCGACTTCCGCTGGCCGTGGGGCGAGGCGCTGCCGGTCCTGGACGAGGCAGCGCCGGACGTGCGGGTGGTCAATCTGGAGACAGCCGTCACCGGTGACGGGGAGTTCATGCCCGGCAAGGACATCCACTACCGGATGAGCCCGGCCAACCTGCCGTGCCTGGCCGCGGCCCGGCCGGACGTCTGCGCACTCGCCAACAACCACGTGCTCGACTTCGGCCCACGCGGCCTCCACGAGACGCTGGACGCCCTGGCCGAGGCGAGGCTGCGGACGGCGGGGGCAGGCCCGGACGAGGTACGGGCGAGACAGCCGGCGATCGTACCCGTGGGCGCCGACGGCCGGGTGCTGGTCTTCTCCTTCGGTCTGCCGTCCAGCGGAATCCCGAAGGACTGGGCCGCCACCGGGCAGCGGCTCGGTGTCGACTTCGTCGCGGAGCCTTCGGCAGCCGTCGCCTCCGCGTTCGCCGACCGTCTGCGGCAGGTCAGGCGGCCGGGGGACATCGCGATCGCCTCGGTCCACTGGGGCTCCAACTGGGGCTACGCCGTCTCGCGCTCCGACGTCCACTTCGCCCACGCGCTCCTCGACGCGGGCGTGGACGTCTTCCACGGGCATTCCTCGCACCATCCGCGTCCGCTTGAGGTGTACCGGGACAGACTCATCCTGTACGGCTGCGGTGACCTCGTCGACGACTACGAGGGGATCGGCGGCTACGAGAGCTACCGGGACGACCTGCGGGTGCTGTACCTGGTGTCGGTGGAGGCCGACACCGGCCGGCTGGTCGACGCGCGGTTGGTGCCCCTGCGGGCGCGCAGGATGCGGCTGGAGCACGCCTCCTCCGAGGACACCGAGTGGCTGCGCGCCGTCCTCGACATGCACTGCCGAGCGTTCGGCACCCGCGTCGACGACGGGCCCGACGGCACGCTCACGCTACGGCCCGTGCACACCGGGCAGCACACATGACGTGGACCTCGGACGGGGACCGCTCAGCATGTATGCGTCGAATGCGACCCGCCCCTGGCCTGGGCCGGACCCCGATGCGCGTTCATGTCGTGGCCGGTTCTGCTCATAGGGTTACCGGCCGACGCTCCTGCCCGACCCGAGGTTCGGGCGCACCACGGCGACGGGTCGTCGGCCGTGGTGAAAGCGCTGGGTGCAGTGCTGGTGGAGAGCAAGGCCGTGGGATGACACACCCCACGCCAGAAGCGCCTCACGCAGTGGTGCGCATTCGTTCTCCGCTGGAGTGAGGATGGAAGTACGGGGCGCATGCACACGGCGCTGTCCGCCGTGTTTCCCTGGGGCGAGGAGGCCGGATCGTGTTGTTCCTGGATCGCCGGGATGCCGGCCGACAGCTGGCTTCCGTGCTGAAGCATCTCAAGGGTGCCGATGTCGTGGTGCTGGGGCTGCCTCGCGGCGGTGTCCCTGTCGCCGCGGAGGTCGCGAAGGCGTTGGGCGCGCCGCTGGACGTCTGCCTGGTGCGCAAACTGGGCGTGCCGTTCCAGCCGGAGCTGGGCATGGGGGCCATCGGCGAAGGCGGCGTCCGCGTGATCAACGACGAGGTGGTGCGCACCGCGCATGCCACTCCGCACGACCTGGCCGAGGTCGAGGCCCGCGAGCGGGAAGTGCTCGAAAGCCGTGCACGGCGCTACCGGGAAGGACGGGACCCGGCAGTCCTGGCGGGCCGCACGGTACTGGTCGTCGACGACGGCGTCGCCACCGGCTCGACGGCGCGCGCGGCCTGTCAGATCGCCCGCGCTCACGGGGCGGCGCGGGTCGTGCTGGCGGTTCCCGTGGCCCCGCACGACTGGACCACGCGCCTGGGTGCGGACGCCGACGAGCTGGTGTGCCCGCACACTCCGTGGGACTTCTACGCGATCGGCCAGTTCTACGCCGACTTCTCCCAGACCGACGACGACGAGGTCGTCGCCTGTCTGCAGGAAGCGCTCGCCCGCCCGGCGAGCGCCCGCCGGGCCCCGCCCGGGCAG
>NZ_JBEOWS010000508.1:0-4928 GCF_040296125.1 Streptomyces sp. NPDC002265
CGTGGGGGAGGCGGCGGTGGTGGCGTGGGCCGCCAGGTGCCGGTCCACCGCCCTGGGGGCGGCCGCCCGCAGGACCTCGGCGGCCGCCAAGAAAACGGCCCGCTAGACGGCGGCGGCCGCGAACGACACGGCCCGCAAGGCCGCGGCGGCCGCCGACGGCACGGCCCGCAAGGGTGCGAACGGCACGGAGGGCAGGACGGCGGCGGCCGTGAACAGCGCGACCCGCAGGACCGCGGCCGCCGCCAAGGGCGCGGCCGGGAAGAGGACGGCCAAGAAGGTGGGCGCGGCGCAGGCCGCGGAGCAGACGGGAGCCACGACAGTGGTTGCGAAGAAGACTCCTGGCACGGCCACTGCGGCGACGACCGCCGTCCCCAAGGCGCGGTTCTCCGCGGCGGAACCCGGCGAGCTCGCCGTACGCCCCGGCGAGGACCCCTGGACGCCGGAGGAGGTCGAGGAGGCCCGTTCCGAGCTGCTCTCCGAGGCGGAGCGGCTGCGGGCCGAGATCCACTCGTCCGAGGAGTCGCTGGTGGGCCTGATGCGGGACTCCGGGGACGGCGCGGGCGACGACCAGGCGGACACCGGCACCAAGAACATCACGCGGGAGCACGAGATGGCGCTGGCCGCCAACGCGCGCGAGATGCTGGTGCAGACCGAGCGTGCCCTGCAACGGCTGGACACGGGCACGTACGGCCTGTGCGAGACCTGCGGCAATCCCATCGGAAAGGCCCGTATGCAGGCCTTTCCGCGGGCCACCCTGTGCGTGGAGTGCAAGCAGAAGCAGGAGCGCCGGTCCTGACCGGCGTCGGGTGACCTGCCGTACGCCTCCTGCGCACAGTGCTCCTACGAGGTGTGCCGTACCCTCGTGCTCAGTCAGGCACCTAGGTTGAGGGACTCACGTGGCAGAGGCGGAGCGGATCATCGGTACGCCGGACATTCCGGACGCGGCGCGGGCCGGGCGGGACGAGTCCGGCGAGCGCGCGGCGTCGGGCGGGAACCCGGTTCCCGAGGGGGCCACGGCCCCGGCCGGCGGGTCCGGCACCGAGGGCACGGCAGGGCCGGAGACGGCCGGGCCGGAGACGGCACAGGCCTCCGGCGAGCGGCCCCGGGGCAAGCGGCGCATCGCCGTGCTGTTCGGGGTGGCCGCGTTCGCCTACCTCCTCGACCTGGTCAGCAAGCTGCTCGTGGTGGCCAAGCTCGAACACCACGCTCCGATCGAGATCATCGGTGACTGGCTGAAGTTCGAGGCGGTGCGCAACGCGGGTGCCGCCTTCGGGTTCGGCGAGGCCTTCACCGTGATCTTCACGGTGATCGCGGCGGCGGTGATCGTGGTGATCGCCCGGCTCGCCCGCAAGCTGTACAGCCTGCCGTGGGCGATCGCCCTCGGTCTGCTGCTCGGCGGCGCGCTCGGCAACCTCACCGACCGGATCTTCCGTTCGCCGGGCGTCTTCGAGGGGGCGGTCGTCGACTTCATCGCGCCCAAGCACTTCGCCGTATTCAACCTCGCGGACTCGGCGATCGTGTGCGGCGGCATCCTGATCGTGCTGCTGTCCTTCCGGGGTCTCGATCCGGACGGGACCGTCCACAAGGACTGAGCACGCGTTCGGGACTGTCGCACCCGTCCTGCATACTCGACGGGTGAGCACGATTCCCGATATCCGTACCCTGCCCGTGCCCGACGGCCTGGAGGGCGAGCGTGTCGACGCCGCCATCTCCCGCATGTTCGGCTTCTCCCGTACCAAGGCCGCGGAGCTCGCGGCGGCGGGGAAGGTCTCGGTCGACGGCTCGGTGGTCGGAAAGTCCGAGCGCGTGCACGGCGGGGCCTGGCTGGAGGTCGAGATGCCGCAGGCGCCCGCGCCGGTGCAGATCGTCGCCGAGCCGGTCGAGGGCATGGAGATCGTGCACGACGACGACGACGTGGTCGTGATCGTCAAGCCGGTCGGTGTCGCCGCGCACCCGAGCCCCGGCTGGACGGGTCCGACGGTCATCGGCGGGCTGGCGGCCGCCGGGTACCGCATCTCGACCTCCGGCGCCGCCGAGCGCCAGGGCATCGTGCACCGCCTCGACGTCGGCACCTCCGGCCTGATGGTGGTCGCCAAGTCGGAGTACGCGTACACGTCGCTCAAGCGCCAGTTCAAGGAGCGCACGGTCGACAAGCGCTACCACACGCTGGTCCAGGGCCACCCGGACCCGACCAGCGGCACCATCGACGCGCCCATCGGCCGTCACCCGAACCACGACTACAAGTGGGCGGTCACGGCCGAGGGCAAGCCCTCCGTCACCCACTACGACCTCATCGAGGCGTTCCGCGCGGCCTCCCTGCTCGACGTGAAGCTGGAGACCGGGCGCACCCACCAGATCCGCGTCCACATGTCCGCCCACCGCCATCCGTGCGTGGGCGACCTGACCTACGGCGCCGACCCGACGCTCGCCAAGCGGCTGCGGCTGACCCGCCAGTGGCTGCACGCCGTGCGGCTGGGCTTCGAGCACCCCGGGGACGGGCAGTGGGTCGAGTTCGGCTGCGACTACCCCGAGGACCTCCAGCTCGCTCTGGACCAGGTGCGCGAGGAGACCTACGCGTGAGTCTGTCGGTCGTCTCCTACGACGTGCGGGTGGCCGAGGACGCCGCCGACCGCGAGGCCTGCTTCACGGTGCGCAAGGAGGTCTTCGTCCGCGAGCAGGGCGTGCCCGAGGACATCGAGTACGACGCCTACGACGCCGTGGCGGTGCATGTGCTGGCGATCCGGGCGGACGGGGTGACGCTCGGCACCGGACGGCTGCTGTACGGCGAGGAGGCCGCGGCGAAGACCGGCGGTGACCCGTCGGTGGGGTCGCTGGGGCGGCTCGCCGTCGCCCAGGCGGCGCGCGGACTGGGTGTCGGGGCCGCGCTGGTGCGGGGCATCGAGGAGGCCGCACGCGCGCGCGGCCTGGCGGCGGTGGACCTGCACGCGCAGACGCACGCGCTGGGGTTCTACGAGCGGCTGGGGTACGAGGCGTACGGCCCGGAGTTCCCCGACGCCGGCATCCCGCACCGGGCGATGCGGCGCGCCCTGTAGGCCCTGCCGCCCGGATCGGACCGGCGTCCGTACGACATGCAGGACGGCCAGACGACAGGCCCTGGCCGGAGGCGGTGAACGGGCCGGTGGGAGGGGTCGCATGGCAGGCTGAGGGTCTGCTGTGTGAACGTCGACTCCCGGAGCGCTGACCGTGGATCAGTTGGCCCTGCTGTTCGTGCTGCTGCTCGGGGCCGTGGTGAGCGTTCCCGTGGGGGACCGGTTCGGGCTGCCGGCGCCGGTGCTGATGACGCTCGTCGGCATGGTCCTCGCGGTGCTGCCGTTCGTCCCGAATGTCAACATCCAGCCCGATCTGATCCTGCCCGCGCTGCTGCCGCCGCTGCTGTACGCGGCGGTGCGGCGGACCTCGTGGCGGCAGTTCGCGGCCAACAAGCGGCCGATCTTCCTGCTGGCCGTGGCGCTGGTGTTCATCACCACCGTGTGTGTCGCGGCCGTCGCCCACTCGATCGTCCCCGGGCTGCCGGTCGCCGCCGCGGTGGCGCTGGGCGCGCTGATCGCCCCGCCCGACCCGGTGGCCGCGACCGCGGTCGCCGGACAGCTCGGGCTGCCGCGCCGACTGGTGTCGATCCTGGAGGGCGAGGGCCTGTTCAACGACGTCACGGCCATCGTGCTCTACCACGTGGCGATCGCCGCCGTCGTCAGCGGGACCTTCTCGCCCTGGCAGGCCGGGCTCGACCTGGTGCTGTCCGCCGTCGTCGCGGTCGCCGTGGGGCTCGCGCTCGGCTGGGGCGCCAACCGGCTGATGGACCTGCTGGAGGACCCGACCCTCCAGATCGGGCTGACGCTGCTGGTGCCGTACGCCTCGTACGTGCTCGCGGAGGAGCTGCACGGGTCCGGGGTGCTGGCCGTGCTCACCACCGCGCTCTTCATCTCCGAGTACGCGGCCGACCCCGACGACGTGCTGGCCCGGCTCGCCGGGCACACGTTCTGGGACATCGTCGACACCCTCGTCACCGGTGTCGCCTTCGGGCTCATCGGCCTCGAACTGCACAACGCGATCCGTACGGCGGTCGGGCGGTGGGGCGAGCTGCTCGGCTGGGCGGCGGCCGTCGTGGCCGTGGTGGTGCTGGTGCGTCTGGTGTACCTGCTGCCCGCCACCTGGCTGACCAAGCGGCTGCACGCCAAGCGGGACTACGACGAGGAGATCCCGATGAGCTGGCGGGAGACGGTCGTCATGTGGTGGGCGGGAATGCGCGGGGTGGCCTCGGTGGCGCTGGCGCTGGCCGTGCCGCTGCGCACCGAGGACGGGTCGCCGTTCCCCGACCGGGACGAGATCGTGTTCATCGCGTTCGGGGTGATCATGGCGACGCTGGTGCTCCAGGGGCTGACGCTGCCGTGGCTGGTGAGACGGCTCGGGGTACGGGCCGACACGGACCGGGAGAAGGAGTTCGAACGGGATCTGGCGGTCCGCGCGGCGAAGGCGGCGAAGCGGCGGCTGCGGGAGATCGAGGAGGTCGAGGAGCTGCCGGAGGAACTGTCCGAGCAGATGCTGCGGCGGGCGTTCGACATCGGGGTGCGGATCAGCCCGGACCTGGGCGAGGAGGAACGGCGCGAGGCGCACCTGCAACGGGCGCGCCGGCTCAAGCGGGTGCGGCGGATCCAGGGCGAGATGCTGAGCGCCGCGCGGCACGAGGTGCTGGCGGCGCGCAGCGAGCCGGGCGCGGACCCGGAGGTGGTGGACCGGGTACTGCGACACCTGGACGTACGCAGCCTCAGGTGAACACGTCCGCGCCGCCGACGGCCACTCCTGCGGCGGCACCGCCGGGCCTCCGCCCGGAACCCACGGGGCCTTGCCCGGAAGCTGTCGGGCCTCCGCCCGGAACCTGTCGGGCCTCCGCCCGGGACCCCCGCCGGGCG
>NZ_JBEOWS010000509.1:0-4923 GCF_040296125.1 Streptomyces sp. NPDC002265
CGGGGCCCCCCCCCGGGGGGGGCGGGCGCCCGGAGCGGACGGGTGGCGGACGGGTCAGCCCGTGGTGACCGGCTCCCCCACGAACGTCCGCCACAGCTGCGCGTAGCGCCCGTCCCGCGCCAGCAGCTCCTCGTGCGTGCCGTCCTCGGCCACCCGGCCGTGGTCCATCAGCACCACCCGGTCGGCGCGGGCGGCGGTGGTCAGCCGGTGGGCGACCACGAGCGTGGTACGACGGCCCGCCAGGCGTTCCGTAGCCAGGTTGACCTGCGCCTCGGTGGCCAGGTCGAGCGCGGCCGTCGCCTCGTCCAGGAGCAGGATGTCGGGGTCGACCAGCTCCGCGCGGGCCAGCGCGATCAGCTGCCGCTGTCCGGCGGAGAGGTTGCGGCCGCGCTCGGCGACCTCGTGCAGATAGCCGCCCTCCAGCGTGGCGATCATCTCGTGCGCGCCGACCGCGCGGGCCGCCGCCTCCACCTGCGCGTCACTCGCGTCGGGCCGGCCGTAGGCGATGGCGTCGCGCACGGTGCCCGGGAAGAGGTAGGCCTCCTGCGGGACCACGCCGAGGCGATGGCGGTACCCGGTGAGGTCGTACGCCCGCAGGTCCGTGCCGTCGACCGTCACCCGGCCGCCGGTCGGGTCGTAGAACCGGGCCACCAGCTTGACCAGGGTCGACTTGCCGGCGCCCGTCTCGCCGACGAAGGCGACGGTCTGGCCGGCCGGGATCTTCAGGTCGATGCCGCCGAGCGCCTCCTCGTCGTCGCCGTAGGCGAAGCGCACGTCCTCGAAGGCGATCTCGCCGCGCAGCGAGCCGGGCTCGACCGGCTCCCCGGCAGGCCGGGTGGACGTGGGCTCGCGCAGCAGCTCCTGGATGCGGCCCAGGGAGACGGTCGCCTGCTGGTAGCCGTCGAAGACCTGGGAGAGCTGCTGCACGGGGGCGAAGAACAGGTCGATGTAGAGGAGGTAGGCGACCAGGGCGCCCGTGGTGAGGGTCGCCGCCTCGATCCGGCCCGCGCCCGCGATCAGCACCGCGGCCACGGCCGCCGACGACAGGAACTGGACGAAGGGGAAGTAGACGGAGATCAGCCACTGACCGCGGATCCGGGCCCGCCGGTAGCTGTCGCTGCGCTCGGCGAACCGCAGGCTGCCGGCCCGCTCCCGCCGGAAGGCCTGCACGATCCGCAGCCCGGACACCGACTCCTGGAGGTCGGCGTTGACCACCGACACCCGCTCACGGGCCAACTCGTACGCCTTCACGCTGGCCCGGCGGAAGAAGAAGGTGGCGACGATCAGCGGGGGCAGCGTGGCGAAGACGACGAGCGCCAGCTGGACGTCGATCAGCAGCAGGACGCCCATGATGCCGAAGAAGGTGACGACCGAGACGAAGGCGGTGACCAGACCGGTCTGCAGGAAGGTGGAGAGTGCGTCGACGTCGGTCGTCATCCGCGTCATGATCCGGCCGGTCAGCTCGCGCTCGTAGTAGTCGAGCCCGAGCCGCTGGAGCTGGGCGAAGATCTTCAGCCGCAGTGCGTACAGGACGCGTTCGCCGGTGCGTCCGGTCACCCTGGTCTCGGCGGTCTGCGCCGCCCACTGCACGAGCACCGCGAGCAGGCCGAGCAGGGAGGCCGCCCAGACCGCGCCGAGGGCCATCCGGCTGACGCCCTGGTCGATGCCGTGCCGGATCAGCACCGGCAGCAGCAGGCCCATCCCGGCGTCCGTGGCGACCAGCAGCAGGCTGATCAGCAGCGGCCGTCCGAAGCCCCGCAGCAGCCGCCGCAGGCCGTAGGACTCCTCCGGGCGCACCGCGCGGTCCTCGTCGACGTCCGGGGTGTCGGTCGCCGGGGGCAGCGCCGCGACCTGGGTGAGGAGTTCCGGGGTGGCGGGCATGCCGGACAGGGCGCTGTCCTTGGGCTCGCGGTCGCCCGTCCACAGGCGGGGCGTCAGTCCGGCCTCGGCGTCGAACTCGGCGTCCAGCTCCTCGCGGACCGAGGTGTCCTCGCGCGGCTCGGCGGGCGGGGTGTGGCCCGGGGAGACCCCGCCCAGCTCGTCCGGGTCGGTGAGCAGACGGCGGTAGAGGGCCGAGCGCTGCTGGAGCTCCTCGTGGGTGCCGAGGTCGGCGAGGCGGCCGCCGTCGAGGACGGCGATGCGGTCGGCGAGGTTGAGGGTGGAGCGGCGGTGCGCGATGAGCAGGGTGGTGCGCCCGCGCATGACCTGCTTGAGCGCCTCGTGGATCTCGTGCTCCACCCGGGCGTCCACCGCTGAGGTGGCGTCGTCCAGGACCAGCAGGCGCGGGTCGGTGAGGATCGCGCGGGCGAGCGCGAGGCGCTGGCGCTGGCCGCCGGACAGGGTGAGACCGTGCTCGCCCACCTTGGTGCCGTAGCCGTCGGGCAGCTCGGCGATGAACCGGTCCGCCTGGGCGGCGCGGGCGGCTGCCTCGATCTGCTCGTCGGTGGCGTCGGGACGGCCGTAGGCGATGTTGTTGCGGACGGTGTCGGAGAAGAGGAAGGAGTCCTCGGGGACGAGCCCGATCGCGGCCCTGAGCGAGTCGAGGGTCAGTTCGCGCACGTCGTGGCCGCCGATCAGGACGGCGCCGTGGGTGACGTCGTAGAAGCGCGGCAGGAGCAGGGAGACGGTGGACTTGCCGGAGCCGGAGGAGCCGACCACGGCGAGGGTCTCGCCCGCGCGGATCTCGAAGGACAGGCCCTGCACGACCGGGCTGGTCCGGCCGTCGGCCTGCCGGTACCCGAACGAGACGTCGTCGAACTCGACGGTCGCGGGCGCGTCGGCGGGCAGCTCCAGATGGCCGTCCTGGATCGTCGGTGTGGTGTCGATCAGCTCCAGGACGCGCTCGGTGCTGGCGCGGGCCTGCTGTCCGACGGTGAGGACCACGGCGAGCATCCGGACCGGGCCGACGAGCTGGGCGAGGTAGGTGGAGAAGGCGACGAAGGTGCCGAGGGTGATGTGCCCGCGCACGGCGAGCCAGCCGCCGAGCGCCAGCATCGCGACCTGGCCGAGCGCGGGGACCGCCTGGAGCGCGGGGGTGTACCGGGAGTTCAGCCGGATGGTGCGCAGCCGCCCGGCGAAGAGCCGGCGGCCGACCTCCCGCAGCTTCCCGGTCTCCTGCTCCTCCTGCCCGAAGCCCTTGACCACGCGTACGCCGCTGACGGCGCCGTCGACCACACCCGCGACGGCGGCCGCCTGAGCCTGCGCGTACCAGGTGGAGGGGTGCAGCCGGGTGCGGCTGCGGCGGGCGATCCAGCCGAGCGCGGGGGCCACGGCCAGCGCGACCAGGGTCAGCGGCAGGGACAGCCACGCCATGATCACCAAGGAGATCAGGAAGAGCAGCACGTTGCCGATCGTCATCGGCAGCATGAAGAGCAGGCCCTGGATGAGCTGGAGGTCGCTGGTGGCGCGGCCTATCACCTGCCCGGTGGACAGCTCGTCCTGACGGCGGCCGTCGAGCCGGGTGATCGTGTCGTACATCTCGGTCCGCAGGTCGTGCTGGACGTCGAGGGCGAGCCGGCCGCCGTAGTAGCGGCGGATGTACGTGGAGACGTAGACGAGGAGGGCCGCGACGATGAGCGCGCCCGCCCAGGGGGCCATGGTGCGGCTGTGGCCGGTGATCACGTCGTCGATGATCACCTTGGTGAGCAGCGGGACCAGCGCCGTGACGGCCATGCCGGCCAGGGAGGATCCGAGGGCCAGGACCACGTCCCCCGGGTGGCGCCAGGCATATCCCGCGAGCCTGCGCGCCCAGCCCTGTTTCTCCCCCTGTTGCGCTGCCACGCCGGTGCCTTCCGTTCGACCTTCTCTGCCGGAAAGCACCAACGCGGATGGAAGCGGATTTCATCCCTCCGCAATATTCGGAGGGAGGGGACGCCCCGGGGCGCCCGCCCGCGGGGCAGCGGTCCTCAGGACATCAGGTCCTTGTGGATGACCTTCGCGACGCCCTGGATGGTGGTGATGCCGTAGCTCATCGTGCTGTTCCCGTGGGTGAGCACGGTGATCGTGTAGTCGTGACCGCCGCCCTTGAACGTGCCGACGCTGTGCACCCGCCAGCCGAGCGTGGCGCGCTGCAGCCAGCCGTTCTTGACATGCACGGAGACACCGGCCGGCGCTCCGTACGGGGTGCCCCAGCGCTGGGAGGAGACGACCTGCCCCATCAGCTTCTGGATGTAGGCCCGGGAATTGTCGGAGAGCACCGTGTTCGCGGCGGTGACGAGCTTGAGCAGCTTCTGCTCGTCGGTCACGGTGATCTGGGTCAGACCCCAGTAGCCGTTCGCGCCGGGCTTCGTCTGGGTCATCTTGGCGGCGGCCAGGAAGCCCTTGATCTTCGTCAGGCCCAGCTGCTTCCACAGCTTGCTGGTCGCGGTGTTGTCCGACTTGGTGATCATGGCCGTGGCGAGCGAGGTCTCGGTGCTCGTCAGATAGCGGTTGTGCTTCTTGGCGTCCCACAGCAGCGTGGCCAGCACGGTGACCTTGACCACACTGGCCGAGTCGTAGGCGCTGGAGGCACGCAGCGTGCAGGTGGTGTTGGTGGTGCGGTCGTAGAGGCCGACGGCGACGGTGCCCTTGCGGGTGGCGAGCGCGGCCGTGATGTCCTTCTTGAGCTTGGCGGCCAGGCCCGCCTTGGACGACGTGCAGCTGACGGCCGGCGTGGCTGCCGAGGCGGGCGCCGCGGCCGCCACGCCCGATATCAGCACCCCGGCCGTGAGGCCACCCGCGACCACTTTCGCGCGTCTGGATATCCCGTGAGTCATGTCTTGATGACTCACGAGTTCGAGCGAATGGTTGTACGAGTTGGTGTGGCGATTGTGTGGCGGTGGCCACGACCGCGGCGGACGGTGTCGCCGGACTGGGTGAAGGCGACCAGGAACCGGGCGCCGAGGAAGTCGCCGATCTCTGCGGCCGCGCGGGCGACCGCGCCGC
>NZ_JBEOWS010000510.1:0-4911 GCF_040296125.1 Streptomyces sp. NPDC002265
GGCGGGTGCCTACTTGCGGATCAGGTTGCGCAGCACGTACTGCATGATGCCGCCGTTGCGGTAGTAGTCCGCCTCACCGGGGGTGTCGATGCGGACGACCGCGTCGAACTCCACACCGGTGTCGGTGCTGACCTTGACCGTGCGCGGCGTGGTGCCGTTGTTCAGCTCCTCGACGCCGGTGAAGGAGAAGGTCTCCTCGCCGGTCAGGCCGAGGGACTCGGCGTTCTGGCCCTCCGGGAACTGGAGCGGCAGGACGCCCATGCCGATGAGGTTCGAGCGGTGGATGCGCTCGTACGACTCGGCGACGACGGCCTTGACGCCCAGCAGCGCGGTGCCCTTGGCGGCCCAGTCGCGGGACGAGCCGGAGCCGTACTCCTTGCCGGCCAGGATGGCCAGCGGGGTGCCCTGCTCGATGTAGTTGCGGGAGGCGTCGTAGATGAACGACACCGGCGCGTCGGCCTGGGTGAAGTCGCGGGTGTAGCCGCCCTCGGTGCCAGGCGCGATCTGGTTGCGCAGGCGGATGTTGGCGAACGTACCGCGGATCATGACCTCGTGGTTGCCTCGGCGGGAGCCGTAGGAGTTGAAGTCACGACGCTCCACACCGTGCTCGGTGAGGTACTTGCCGGCCGGGGTGTCGGCCTTGATGGCCCCGGCCGGGGAGATGTGGTCGGTGGTGACCGAGTCGCCGAGCTTGGCGAGGACGCGGGCGCCGGTGATGTCGGAGACCGGGGTGGTCTCCATCGTCATGCCCTCGAAGTACGGGGGCTTGCGCACGTACGTCGACTCGGTGTCCCACTCGAAGGTGTTGCCGGTCGGGATCGGCAGCGCCTGCCACTGGGCGTCGCCCGCGAAGACGTCCTGGTAGGACTTGTTGAACATGTCCTCGCCGATGGCGTTCGCCACGACGTCGTTGACCTCGGCCTCGGAGGGCCAGATGTCCTTGAGGAAGACCGGGTTGCCGTCCTGGTCGGTGCCCAGGGCGTCCTTGGTGATGTCCACCTTCATGGAGCCCGCGAGGGCGTACGCGACGACCAGCGGCGGGGAGGCCAGGTAGTTCATCTTGACGTCGGGGTTGATCCGGCCCTCGAAGTTCCGGTTGCCGGAGAGAACCGAGGTGACCGCGAGGTCGTGCTCGTTGACGGCCTTGGAGACCTCCTCCGGCAGCGGGCCGGAGTTGCCGATGCAGGTGGTGCAGCCGTAGCCGACCAGGTTGAAGCCGACCTTGTCGAGGTAGGGGGTCAGGCCCGCCTTGTCGAAGTAGTCGGTGACGACCTTGGAGCCCGGGGCGAGGGTGGTCTTGACCCACGGCTTGCGGGTCAGGCCCTTCTCCACGGCCTTCTTCGCGACGAGCGCGGCGGCGACCATGACGTACGGGTTCGAGGTGTTGGTGCAGGAGGTGATGGCCGCGACCGTCACCGCACCGTGGTCGATCGTGTAGGTCGTGCCGTCGGGGGCGGTGACCTGGACCGGGTTGGACGGGACGCCGTTGGAGGAGGCCGGGGCGTCGGAGGCCGGGAAGGACTCCTTGCCCGCCTCGTCGTCGGTGTCCACGTAGTTGCGGACGTCCGTCTTGAACTGCTCGGCGGCGTTGGCGAGGACGATACGGTCCTGCGGACGCTTCGGGCCGGCGATCGACGGGACGACCGTCGACAGGTCCAGCTCCAGCTTCTCGGAGAAGTCGGGCTCGGCCTTCGGGTCCAGCCAGAGGCCCTGCTCCTTGGCGTACGCCTCGACGAGCGCGACCTGCTGCGCGGAGCGGCCGGTGAGCTTGAGGTAGTTCAGGGTCTCGTCGTCGATCGGGAAGATCGCGGCGGTGGAGCCGAACTCCGGCGACATGTTGCCGATGGTGGCGCGGTTGGCCAGCGACGTGGCGGCCACGCCCTCGCCGTAGAACTCGACGAACTTGCCGACGACACCGTGCTTGCGCAGCATCTCGGTGATGGTCAGCACGAGGTCGGTGGCGGTGGTGCCGGTCGGCAGCTCACCGGTCAGCTTGAAGCCGACGACGCGCGGGATGAGCATGGAGACCGGCTGGCCGAGCATCGCGGCCTCGGCCTCGATGCCGCCGACGCCCCAGCCGAGCACGCCGAGGCCGTTGACCATGGTGGTGTGCGAGTCGGTGCCGACGAGGGTGTCGGGGTACGCCTGGCCGTTGCGGACCATGACCGTGCGCGCCAGGTGCTCGATGTTCACCTGGTGGACGATGCCGGTGCCCGGCGGGACGACCTTGAAGTCGTCGAACGCGGTCTGGCCCCAGCGCAGGAACTGGTAGCGCTCCTTGTTGCGGCCGTACTCCAGCTCGACGTTCTGGCCGAAGGCTTCCTTCGTGCCGAACTTGTCGGCGATGACGGAGTGGTCGATGACCAGCTCGGCCGGGGAGAGCGGGTTGACCTTGGCCGGGTCGCCGCCCAGCTCCTTGACGGCCTCACGCATGGTGGCGAGGTCGACGACGCAGGGCACGCCGGTGAAGTCCTGCATGATCACGCGGGCGGGCGTGAACTGGATCTCCTGCGACGGCTGCGCCTGGGAGTCCCAGCCGCCGAGCGCACGGATGTGGTCGGCGGTGATGTTCGCGCCGTCCTCGGTGCGGAGCAGGTTCTCCAGCAGCACCTTCAGGCTGTACGGAAGGCGAGCCGAGCCTTCCACCTTGTCCAGCCGGAAGATCTCGTACGACTCGTCGCCCACCTGCAGCGTGCTGCGGGCGTCGAAGCTGTTCGCCGACACGACAGTCTCCTTCATTGATGTGCGCGTACCACCGTCGATCCTGCCGCCACACCAACTTGGCCGATCCGCTAAGGTGAGGCTAAGTTAGGTAACCCTTACTAGTGGGCGGCAGCGGGGCGCCTCGGCAGATATCTCGATGTCGAGATAACTCTAGTACATGGGGGCTGGATGGTCATGCCTGGCCCGGCTCCGCCATACCGATATTCGGCACCGCCCCGCGGCAACTCCACGGAAGTACGGCCATCAGTGGGCCAGGACGGGGTAGGCGCAGCAGAGAAGGACGCCCCCTCCCCCCGAACGGAGGCCCCGATGGCCCTCACCTTCCGCAAGAGCTTCCGGATCCTGCCCGGAGTCCGCCTGAACATCAACCGGCACTCCTGGTCGATCACGACCGGCGGAGCACACGGCCCCCGCCACACCCACAGCAGCACCGGACGTCGTACGACATCGATGGATTTGCCCGGCCCCTTCGGATGGCGGCGCACCCGCACCGCCAAACGCCGGTGACGGCACATCACCCGAATGGCCCCCCTCGGAAGGTGCCATCTCATATCTGAGATAGCCTCAGTCCCATGGCAGACGACTACCTCGTACGTATCGGCAAGCTCATCCGTGACGCCCGGCAGCACCGTGGCTGGACACAGGCACAGCTCGCCGAGGCGCTCGGTACCAGCCAGAGCGCCGTCAATCGCATCGAGCGCGGCAACCAGAACATCAGCCTTGAGATGATTGCCCGGATCGGCGAGGCACTGGACAGCGAAATCGTCTCGCTGGGCTACGCGGGTCCGATGCATCTGCGGGTGGTCGGCGGCCGCCGGCTGTCCGGTGCCATCGACGTCAAGACGAGCAAGAACGCGTGTGTGGCGCTGCTGTGCGCCACGCTGCTCAACAAGGGCCGCACGGTGCTGCGCCGGGTCGCCCGTATCGAGGAGGTCTACCGCCTGCTGGAGGTGCTCGGCTCGATCGGTGTGCGCACCCGCTGGATCAACGACGGCGTGGACCTGGAGATCGTGCCGCCGGCCCGGCTGGAGATGGCGTCGATCGACGCCGAGGCCGCCGTCCGCACCCGCTCGATCATCATGTTCCTCGGTCCGCTGCTGCACGTCATGGACCGCTTCAAGCTGCCCTACGCGGGCGGCTGCGACCTCGGCACCCGGACCATCGAGCCGCACATGATCGCGCTGCGCCGGTTCGGCCTGGACATCGCGGCGACCGAGGGCCAGTACCACGCGCAGGTCGACCGCACGGTCCGCCCCGACCGGCCGATCGTGCTGACCGAGCGCGGCGACACCGTGACCGAGAACGCGCTGCTGGCCGCGGCCCGGCACGAGGGCGTCACGGTCATCCGCAACGCCTCCTCCAACTACATGGTCCAGGACCTGTGCTTCTTCCTGGAGGCGCTGGGCGTCAGGGTCGAGGGCATCGGCACCACCACGCTCACCGTGCACGGCGTCCCGGACATCGACGTCGACGTCGACTACTCCCCCTCCGAGGACCCGGTCGAGGCGATGAGCCTGCTGGCCGCCGCGGTGGTGACGGAGTCGGAGCTGACCGTGCGCCGCGTCCCCATCGAGTTCCTGGAGATCGAGCTGGCGGTCCTGGAGGAGATGGGCCTCGACCACGACCGCACACCGGAGTACTGCGCCGACAACGGCCGTACCCGCCTGGTGGACCTGACGGTCCGGCCCTCCAAGCTGGAGGCGCCGATCGACAAGATCCACCCGATGCCGTTCCCCGGCCTGAACATCGACAACGTGCCGTTCTTCGCGGCCATCGCGGCGGTCGCGCAGGGCCAGACGCTGATCCACGACTGGGTCTACGACAACCGCGCCATCTACCTGACCGACCTGAACCGGCTGGGCGGCCGCCTCCAGCTGCTCGACCCGCACCGGGTCCTGGTCGAGGGCCCGACCCGCTGGCGCGCCGCCGAGATGATGTGCCCGCCCGCGCTGCGGCCCGCGGTGGTCGTCCTGCTGGCCATGATGGCGGCCGACGGCACGTCCGTGCTGCGCAACGTGTACGTCATCAACCGCGGCTACGAGGACCTCGCCGAGCGCCTGAACTCCATCGGGGCGCAGATCGAGATCTTCCGGGACATCTGAGGATCGTCACGGGGAGCCGCCGCGCCCCGGCGGCTCCCGGCCCCTCGCCCTGCCGGCACCGCGCCCCGCCGGACCCGTTCGTACA
>NZ_JBEOWS010000511.1:0-4870 GCF_040296125.1 Streptomyces sp. NPDC002265
ATCTTCGTCAAGGGCGAGGTGATCAAGACCGTGCCCGAGTCGAAGATCGTGGAGACCCTGATCGAGGAGGCCATGAAGCTCGCCGAGCAGATGGAACAGGACGGCGTCGCGGCAGGGGAGCCGGCCGTCACCGTGAAGTGAACGGCACGAACCGAAGGGGGCCCGAGCGTGACCATTCTGGAGACCATCCGGGGACCACGCGACCTTAAGGCGCTGTCCGAGGCGGAACTCGGCGAACTGTCCGAGGAGATCAGGGACTTCCTGGTGCACGCGGTGGCCAGGACCGGCGGACACCTCGGGCCCAACCTGGGGGTGGTGGAACTCTCCATCGCGCTCCACCGGGTCTTCGAGTCGCCGGTCGACCGCATCGTCTGGGACACCGGCCATCAGAGCTATGTGCACAAGCTGCTGACGGGACGTCAGGACTTCTCCAAGCTGCGCGGCAAGGGCGGCCTGTCCGGCTACCCCTCGCGCGAGGAGTCCGAGCACGACATCGTCGAGAACAGCCACGCCTCCACCGCGCTCGGCTGGGCGGACGGCCTCGCCAAGGCGCGCCAGGTGCAGGGGGAGAGCGGCCATGTCGTCGCGGTCATCGGCGACGGCGCGCTCACCGGCGGGATGGCCTGGGAGGCGCTGAACAACATCGCGGCCGCCAGGGACCGGCCGCTGATCATCGTCGTCAACGACAACGAGCGCTCCTACGCGCCCACCATAGGCGGCCTCGCCAACCACCTGGCGACCCTGCGCACGACCGACGGCTACGAGCAGGTCCTGGCCTGGGGCAAGGACGTACTGCTGCGGACCCCGGTGGTCGGGCCCACGCTGTACGAGTCGCTGCACGGGGCGAAGAAGGGCTTCAAGGACGCCTTCGCACCGCAGGGCATGTTCGAGGACCTGGGGCTGAAGTACGTCGGGCCGATCGACGGCCACGACCTCAAGGCCGTCGAGTCCGCGCTGCGCCGCGCCAAGCGCTTCCACGGGCCGGTCCTCGTCCACTGCCTCACCGAGAAGGGCCGCGGCTACGAACCCGCCCTCGCCCACGAGGAGGACCACTTCCACACCGTCGGCGTGATGGACCCGCTCACCTGCGCGCCGCTCGCCCCGGCCGGCGGGCCGTCCTGGACCTCGGTGTTCGGCGACGAGATGGCCGCGATCGGGGAGGAACGCGACGACGTCGTGGCGATCACCGCCGCGATGCTGCACCCGGTGGGCCTCGGCAAGTTCGCGGCCCGCTTCCCCGACCGGGTCTGGGACGTCGGCATCGCCGAGCAGCACGCGGCCGTCTCGGCGGCCGGTCTCGCCACCGGCGGACTGCATCCCGTGGTGGCCGTCTACGCCACCTTCCTCAACCGTGCCTTCGACCAGTTACTGATGGACGTGGCGCTGCACAGGTGCGGTGTCACCTTCGTGCTCGACCGGGCCGGTGTCACCGGTGTCGACGGCGCCTCCCACAACGGCATGTGGGACATGTCGATCCTCCAGGTCGTCCCCGGGCTCAGGATCGCCGCGCCGCGCGACGCCGACCAGCTCCGCGCCCAACTGCGCGAGGCCGTGGCCGTGGACGACGCGCCGACACTGGTGCGCTTCCCCAAGGAGTCGGTGGGCCCGCAGATCCCGGCCGTCGGCCAGGTGGGCGGCCTCGACGTCCTGCACCGCAGCTCGGGCACGCCCGAGGTGCTGCTGGTGGCCGTCGGCGTCATGGCTCCGGTCTGCCTCCAGGCCGCCGAGCTCCTCGAGGCGCGCGGGACCCACTGCACCGTGGTCGATCCCCGCTGGGTCAAGCCCGTCGATCCGGCGCTGCCGGGCCTGGCCGCGGAACACCGGCTGGTGGCCGTCGTCGAGGACAACAGCCGCGCGGCCGGGGTCGGCGCGGCGGTCGCGCTCGCCCTCGGCGACGCCGAGGTCGACGTACCCGTACGGCGGTTCGGCATCCCGGAGCAGTTCCTCGCACACGCCAAGCGCGGCGAGGTGCTCGCCGACATCGGCCTCACCCCGGTCGAGATCGCCGGACGGATCAGCGCAAGCCTGGCAGTCAAGGAGAAACAGGGATGACCGAGGAGTTCGACCTCGCCGCGCTGCTGGCCGAGCGCGGGGCCGAGCGCTACGAGCTGCACGCCAAGCACCTCAACCACCAGCTCCCGCGCATGCTGCACACCATCGGCTTCGACAAGGTCTACACCCGCGCCGAGGGCGCCTACTTCTGGGACGCGGACGGCAACGACTACCTGGACATGCTCGCCGGGTTCGGGGTGATGGGCCTGGGCCGCCACCACCCCGTGGTCCGCAAGGCGCTGCACGACGTCCTCGACGCCTCTCTCGCCGACCTCACCCGCTTCGACTGCCAGCCGCTGCCCGGGCTGCTGGCCGAGCGGCTCCTCGCGCACAGCCCGCACCTGGACCGGGTGTTCTTCGGCAACAGCGGCACGGAGGCGGTCGAGACCGCGCTGAAGTTCGCCCGCTACGCCACCGGCAGGCCGCGGATCCTGTACTGCGACCACGCCTTCCACGGCCTGACCACCGGCTCCCTCTCCGTCAACGGCGAGTCCGGCTTCCGGGACGGCTTCGCGCCGCTGCTGCCCGACACCGCCGTCCCGCTCGGCGACCTCGACGCGCTGGCCCGGGAGCTGAAGAAGGGCGACGTGGCGGGCCTGGTCGTCGAGCCGATCCAGGGCAAGGGCGTGCACGAGGCCCCGCCCGGCTATCTGCGCGCCGCCCAGGAACTGCTGCACCGGCACAAGGCGCTGCTCATCGCCGACGAGGTGCAGACCGGGCTGGGCCGCACCGGCGACTTCTACGCCTACCAGCACGAGGACGGCGTCGAACCGGACCTGGTGTGCGTGGCCAAGGCGCTGTCCGGCGGCTATGTGCCGGTCGGTGCCACGCTCGGCCGGGACTGGATCTTCAAGAAGGTCTACTCGTCGATGGACCGGGTGCTCGTCCATTCGGCGAGCTTCGGGTCGAACGCCCAGGCCATGGCTGCCGGGCTCGCCGTGCTCTCGGTCATGGAGAACGACCAGATCGTCGCCAACGCCCGCGCCACCGGGGAGCTGCTGCGGTCCCGGCTGGCCGCGCTCACCGGCAAGTACGAGCTGCTCGCCGACGTCCGCGGCCGGGGCCTGATGATCGGCATCGAGTTCGGCCGGCCGAAGTCGCTCAAGCTGCGCGGCCGCTGGAGCATGCTCCAGGCCGCGCGCAAGGGGCTGTTCGCGCAGATGGTGGTCGTCCCGCTGCTCCAGCGGCATCGGATCCTCACCCAGGTCTCCGGCGATCACCTCGAGGTGATCAAGCTGATCCCGCCGCTGGTCATCGGGGAGCGGGAGGTGGACCGGTTCGTCGACGCCTTCACCGAGGTGATGGACGACGCGCACAACGGGGGCGGGCTGGTCTGGGACTTCGGCCGGACACTGATCAAGCAGGCGGTGGCCAACCGGTAGTCCGGGCGGGGTGTCGGTGCGCTGCGGCATGATGACGGCCGTGAACACCGAGATGCTCAAGGACATCTGGCAGCGGCTCCTCACCGACCCCGGCAAGTCGTGGGTGCTGTTCGAGCACGGCACCTGTGTCGTGCTCACCGCCCCGGAGGGAGACCTCGCGGACCAGGCCACCGGGATCCTGCGGGAGTTCGGACCCGTGCACGTCGGATCCCCGGCGGGGGACTTCGGGGTGATCGACCTCAAGGACGCCGACGGATGGGTCGTCACCGGGCAGCACAACGACGTCCTCACCTACGTCGGCCCCGACGAACCGCACGAACGGTCGGACATCGCGATAGGGGTGTTCGGGCGGTCCAAGCGCCACCGCGACGGCACCGAACTCCACGTCGTCCATGTCGAGGACAAGCGCGACCGGGCGCACCAGGACTGATCACGGGCACCGGGCACAGGCACCGGTACCGGCACGGTCACGGACCGTAGGTGGTCGCCGGGCGGTGCTCCACGGCCTGCGGTTTGCCTGAGAGGCAAGTTATTTGCCTGGGAGGCAATTGGCTGGCTCAATGGATCCCATGAGCTTTCCCGAAGCCGCCCCCGAGCCGCCGCTCGGCCCGCCGGCAGAGCCGGTCGCGGAACCGGCGGCGGAGACCGCCGAAGGTCTCCCGGCCGTCGCGCCGCGGCTGCGCGCCCTGCGCCGCCGGGCCGCACTGACCCTGGAGGCCGCCGCCCGCGCCGCCGGGCTGTCGCCCGCCCATCTCTCCCGGCTGGAGACCGGGCAGCGCCAGCCCTCACTGCCGATGCTGCTCACACTCGCCCGCGTCTACGGTACGACAGTCTCGGACCTGCTCGGCGAGACGGTCCCCGACCGGGACGCCGTGCTGCGTGCCGGTGACATGGAGCCGACCGCCGCGGGCGGCTGGACGTACTGGCAGGCCGGCTCGCCCGGCCGCGGGATGCAGCCCCTGCGGGTGCGTGTCCCGTACGGCTCGCAGGGCGACATCGTCCGCGTGCACCCCGGCGAGGAGTGGCTGTACGTCCTCACCGGGCGCATGCGGCTGCGGCTGGCCGACGCCACCCATCTGCTCGGTCCGGGCGACAGCGCGCACTTCGACTCGCTGACCCCGCACCGTATCGCCGCTCAGGACCCCGACGGGGTCGAGCTGCTGTTCGTACACACCCTGCTGCAAAGCCCGACGGCCGCCCTGTGCCTCGGCAACGTCATCGGAGAGAGGCCATGAGCGACATCGAGGAGAAGTTCCCCCGCGCCCTCTGGATCAGGCTGATCATCTACATCGCCGTGGGACACGTCCTCGCGGGGTTCATCTGGCTGCTCTTCGAGGTCGGCGCGCATCAGCAGTAGCCGCCCAGTAGCAGTAGCAGTAGCCGCCCGGCAGCGGGCGGCGTCCGAGGCCGGAGCCCGGCGGTGAACCGCCGGGCTC